>JBCDAP010000343.1:0-3213 GCA_039185335.1 Planctomycetota bacterium
CACCGACTCAGGGCGTCAGATGTGGCTCTGGCGCGACTGGGTCATCGAAGCCTTCCGCCAGAACATGCCCTATGACCGCTTTCTCACCGAGCAACTTGCGGGAGACTTGTTACCCGATGCCACGATCGACCAGCTCATCGCCAGCGGATTTAATCGAAACCACGTGGTCACTGATGAGGGTGGAGCGATCGATGAGGAGTACTTAGTCGAGTACGCGGTCGATCGCACGGACACCACTTCGGCCGTTTTCCTCGGTCTCACGATCGCTTGCGCTCGTTGTCATGATCACAAATACGACCCGATCTCTGCAGAGGACTATTACGGGCTCTTTGCTTACTTCAACTCGAACGACGAGCCAGGCCTCTACACCCAAGACTCAAAGAATCCGCACCGGGCATATGAACCGGCGATCTCTGTGCTCAACGAGAAAGAGCAAGCCGAGATTGACAGGCTCAATAGACTGATCGCAACGTACACCGCGCAGACCGAAAAGCCCACTCCCGAAGCGATCGCGGCCCGGGACATACTCCTTGCCAATGGCGCAGCTGCTGCGGCGTGGGTCACACCGATCGTCGAGCATGCGCGGTCGAGCGGGGGGAGCACACTGGAGATTCTGGACGATCGGTCTGTCAGAGCCACCGGCACAACACCCGATACGGATGTCTACCAGTTCGAGTTGGCCAGTATCGACACGCCCTCCATCAACGCGGCACTGATCGAGGTGATGACCGACGAGTCAATCGCGCACGGACGCGTAGGCAGATCGGACGAAGGCAACGCGGTGCTCACCGGGATCGACCTGTGGATCCAGCGTGGTAATGAACGCATTCACCTCGATCCGGCGTGGGCATGGGCTGATATCGAGCAAGCCAATGTAGGGTACCCAGCGATTGATGCGCTGAGAGGAATGTCACCTCATGGCTGGGGTGTTGACGGCAAGAGCATCGAGGGCGGAAGACGTCTGCTTATCATGCTCACTGAGCCGTTTGATCTCCAGTCACAGGATCGCCTCGGCGTACGAATGGCCTTCCAATCCAAATGGTCGGCGCATTCGTTCGTGCGCGTGCGCACAAACGTGGGCATCTACCAACCGGTGATTCCGCTGGCTCCCGCGTTCGGAAACTGGCATCGGATAGACCCTTTCGTTGCATCCGAGGGCGAAGACCCTTTCGATACCGCGTTCGGACCCGAGGCATCCGATCGGATCGATCCATCTAAGACATTCGGCAACTCAACACACCGCTGGATGCTCGACGCCGATCTGAAAGATGGATCGGTCGCGCGTCTCCCCGGCTCGCCGCAGAGCGTGCTCTACTTCGGGCGGGAAGTGTTTGCTCATCAGGCGATCGAAGCACCGGTTTCACTCAGCAGCAACCACGGATTCCGCCTCTTTGTTAACGGCTACGAGATCGCGAGCAACCGAGTCGAACGCGGAGTCGAGTCGGATCGGAAACATGCGGTGCTTCCGCTGCGCGCGGGCCAGAACACCGTCGTGCTCAAGGTTATTCATACCGGTGACCCGGCCGAGATGTATTTCAACATCGATGAGTGGTTCGATGGTTGGAACGATACGGCGATCGCCTCGCTTCCAGAAAAAACTATCAACAACAATCTACGCCAGCGGGCGATCGCGGCGTGGGATCGCTCGCCCTCTTCGCCGATCGGCCAGGCACTTCTCCGGCTCGATGAAGCCCGTGCTTATAAGGATCGCATCAAGTCGATGGCTCGCAGAACCATGGTGATGAGCGAACTCGATGAGCCACGACAGACGTACGTGCTCACACGAGGCGAGTACAACCATCCGGATCTGAACAGACCGGTGCAGCGCGGGGTTCCGTCTGCACTTGGAGAGTTACCAGAAGGCGCAGAAGCCAACCGCCTCGGCCTCGCACGATGGATGACCGGCCCCGAGAACCCGCTTGTGTCACGCGTCGCGGTCAACCGTTTCTGGATGATGCTCTTCGGAAACGGACTCGTGCGCACGCCCGAAGATTTCGGCTTCCAAGGAGATTGGCCGACGCATCCGGAGCTGCTTGACCGGCTCGCAGTCGATCTTCGCGAGAGCGGCTGGGATATACGCGAGCTGTTGCGCCAGATCGTACTGAGCGCAACGTACCGACAGAGCTCAGCATTCCGGCCCGATGTGTTCGAGATCGACCCAGACAATCGGTTGTTGGCGCGTTATCCCAGTCGCCGCCTATGGGCTGAGCAGATCCGTGACCAGGCGCTTTTTCAGGCCGGGCTGCTTGTGGAAGATGTTGGAGGCCCTGGCGTGAAGCCGTACCAGCCGGAAGGGCTGTGGCGTGAGGTCGCGATGGACACATCAACAACGAAAGAGTTTGTTCGCGACAACGGCGACGATCTGTACCGCCGGTCCCTCTACACCTATTGGAAGCGTGCCGCCCCACCGCCATCGATGCGCGCCTTTGATGCGCCAACGCGCGAGTTCTGCACGATCCAACGAGCGACGACCGAGACGCCACTGCAAGCACTCGTGCTTTGGAACGACGAACAATTCGTCGAAGCGGCCCGTGTGCTCGCGCAGCGGACACTGAAAGAATCCGATTCCGACACACATCGGATGATCTCGATGTACAGACGGTGTGCTTCGGCTCGCCCCACACAAGACGAACTCAAAATCTTGACCGAGGCACTCGCCGGATTCCGCGAGCGTTTCTCGTCCGATCGCGACGCCGCAAGATCGCTTCTCGATGTTGGAGAGGCCCCGATCGAAGGCGAACCAGCGGAAGTCGCCGCGTGGACGATGCTCGCATCGACCATGATGAACATGTACCGAGTCACGACCCAAGAGTGAGAAACGCCCGCGCCCGAAGAGGAACGCAAAGATGGATCCGATGCACCCAACCGAAGAGTTCCACCGCAACATCACCCGCCGTCAGTTCTTTGATGCGACAGCACGGACCATGAGTTCAGCGGTCGGCATGATGGGAATCGCCGGCCTCGCGAACGCCACCGAGAAGATTACGGGCCCGAGCTCCGCAGCAAGCCTCCCCGCGCAGCCGCACTTTCGTCCCCGCGCCAAGCGGGTGATCTATATGCACATGTCGGGAGCGCCCAGCCAGATCGATCTCTTCGATCACAAGCCAACGCTTCGTGAACGGTTCAACCAGGACCTGCCCGACTCAATCCGCCAAGGTCATCCCGGTGAGGCGTTGACCTTGGCGGATTGAGTCGGGCAGGTCCTGGTTGAAC
>JBCDAP010000344.1:0-3212 GCA_039185335.1 Planctomycetota bacterium
AAGGTCATCGGGGCTTTCGGAGAGGTCGTCGCCGGCGGCTCTCTGGTCGTAGGCGTGGTGATGGTCCTCATCCTGGTGATCGTGCAGTTCATGGTCATCACCAAAGGCGCCACGCGCATCTCTGAGGTCGCGGCACGATTCACGCTCGATGCCATGCCCGGCAAGCAGATGGCCATCGACGCCGACCTGAATGCGGGCGTCATCGACGAACAAGAAGCACGCAAGATGCGTGAAGAGATCCGTTCAGAAGCAGACTTCTTCGGTGCTATGGACGGTGCTTCGAAGTTCGTCCGCGGCGATGCCATCGCCGGTATCATCATCACGATCATCAACGTCGTGGGCGGCTTCGCGATCGGCGCCTCCACCAAAGGCTGGACCGCACAACAGACCGCCGAGGTCTTCACCAAGCTGACGATCGGCGACGGCCTCGCCTCACAAATCCCCGGATTCGTCATCGCGCTCGCCGCAGCGTTCATCGTCGCCCGCTCGGGCTCAAAGTCCAACCTGGGCACCGAGGTTGCCAATCAATTCGTATCACGCCCCACTGCACTATTTATCACCGCGGCATTCATCCTCATGCTCTCGTTCACGCCGCTGCCCTTCGCACCACTCGCCGCGATCTCTCTCGCCATCGCGGCGATCGCGTTCTTCACGACACGCCAAACACGCGTGATCCAAATCGAACGCGAACACCAGGCAGCCCAACAAGCAGAGGCGACGGCCCAAGCCGAGGCCCCGGCCGTAGAAGACCTGCTGAAAGTTGACACGATGGAGCTCGAGATCGGGTTCGGCCTCGTCTCGCTTGTCGACACCAACCAAGGCGGGGATCTGCTTGATCGCATCTCAGCGATCCGCCGCCAACTCGCTGCGGACATGGGGCTCGTCCTTCCGCCGGTCCGTATCCGCGACAACATGACCCTGCCGCCCAACCGGTATCGCATCAAGATCCGAGGCTCGGTTGTCGCCGAAGCCGAGACCAACCCAGACATGCTGCTCGCAATGGACTCGGGCATCGCCACGGGAGAACTCCAAGGCGAACCCACCATCGAACCCGCCTTCGGCCTGAACGCCTGGTGGATCATGCACAACCTCAAGTCTCGAGCCGAGGCCATGAACTACACCGTGGTCGACCCGACATCGGTCTTGACCACCCATCTGGGCGAGACCGCCAAGCTCCATGCCGACGAACTGCTGACCCGTGAGGAGGTCAACAATCTCGTCACCCAGCTCAAAGCGAATGCGCCGAAGCTTGTCGAAGACGTCATCCCAGATGTCGTTGGTACAGGCGAACTCCAAAAAGTCCTCCAGAACCTCCTCCGCGAGCGTGTCCCTGTGCGAGATTTGGAGACCATCCTTGAAACGCTCGGTGACTGGGCCCCCAAGACCAAAGACATCGAAGTCCTCACCGAGTATGTGCGCAATGCCTTGCGCCGTTCTATCTGTCAGCAATTCGCGATCCCCTCTGACCCTGCAACCGGCGCGGGCCCACTCAGAATTGTCTGCGTCACACTCGACCCCGAGTTCGAGGACATCATCTCGGGATTCATCGACCGCTCGCCGGCCGGGACAACGCTCACCATGCCGGCAAGCGTTGCAAACGCCGTGGCTAACCGCATCATCCACGCACTCGAACCCGTCCAGGCTTCGGGAGCGCAACCCGTCGTACTCGCCTCACCCCAGGTCCGGGCGCAGGTCAAACAGATTCTCGAGCCACACTTGGCTGCCGCTGCGGTCCTGAGCTACAACGAAATCGTCACAGGCGTCGAGGTTGAGAGCATGGCCCTGGTCACCGCACCCGAAGAAACCGCCAACACATCCGTTGCCTGACCCAAGAAAACATTCATCTGATACAACGAATGTTTGCATCCACTCCGGCATTGTCGTACAAGTAACTATCGCACGATCGCTCGCTGCAGGAGGCAGCGACCAACAGGGCCAAGGAGGGCACCGTGGCGATCAAAACGTTCCGCGCCAAAACTGCCGCAGAGGCGCTCTCTCAAGTCAAGCAAGAGCTCGGTCGCGATGCGGTCATTCTCCATACGCGCACAGAGCGTTCAGGCGGCATTCTGGGCATCGGCAAGCACACCGTCATCGAAATCACCGCGACGACCCAGGACAACTTCTCCAAAGCCAAACCGGGCGCCAACCGGGCCGCACGCCGTGAGACGCCCCAGCAGCAACGAGCTGTTCCTCAGCAAACTCGCAAACCATCGCCAACAATCGAACGCAAACCCGCACCGGAACCCGCCGTCGCGACGGCATCTACAACATCCAACAGCACTGCCGAGCGTTCCAATGCCCTACTGGAGGCGCTCAAAGACACGCCCGCCGCGCAAACCCTGAACGCACAAACACTTCCAAAACGCCAAACCACTGTTGCCACGTCCCCACTACGGACAAGCGACTCCGACGACGACATTCTTGAAGACACTTTGTTCAAGATGATCGAAGCGCCGGCCCGCGAGACGAGCAAGCCGGCACCCACACCGCCTAAGCCTGCACCCAAACCCGCTCCCAAGGCCCCGCCTCCAATTGATACAGCACCGTCGAGCGAGCTGACCGATATCCGCCGCATGCTCGGGCAAGTGCTACAGGGACAACGCGGGATGCACCACGCCGGGATGCCGGAGGCCCTTTCTGATCTTTATCTCCGCCTTCTCGACAACGATCTTTCGGGCGACCTTGCTGACACCATCGCGGGGCAAACGCGTGATTGGCTCACACCCGAAGAGCTCACCGACGCTTCGACAGTGAATCGCACCGTCCATCGCCTGCTCATGGACGCGATCCCGATCTGCAAGTCACCATTCCCGGCAGATGGAGCTGCTACTTCCCAGACCGTCGCCCTCGTGGGCCCAACAGGCGTCGGAAAGACCACAACATTGGCCAAGCTCGCCGCGACGATGAAGCTACGCCGAGGGCGATCAGTGGGCCTGATCACCTGCGACACCTACCGCATCGCGGCCGTCGATCAGCTTCGAACGTACGCCAGCATCATCGGTGTCCCCGTCCACGTTGCTATGACACCCGAGGATGTAGTAACAGCGAAGCACGAGCTCGCCGACTGCGAAGTCGTGCTGGTCGATACCGCGGGCCGTTCTCCGCGTGACGCCGCCAGACTGGAAGAGCTCCGCGACCTGCTTGGGAGTGGAGCCGCACTGTAGTTCGAAGCTTGCGTATTTGACACCGGAGCGCTGCTTGAAACTTGTGCG
>JBCDAP010000345.1:0-3210 GCA_039185335.1 Planctomycetota bacterium
ACCAGTCCAGATCGAGTTCCTTGGGGACGATCGCTTGGCTGTCCTGAACTTCACGGCAGAGTTCGATGGCGTAGGACGGCGGCGGATCTACTCGACGAGCGTTGCGGATCTTTCAGGTGTGACGCCGGTTGTGAATGAGGTGGCTTACATCTCGGATGGATTCACGGCCAGCGCGATGGATCTTGTTGCCGAGCGAGCTGGTTCTCGCGCATTTGTGGGCTTTAGCGACAATCTGGGCGGCGTGCTTCAGGTCATCAACGCCGAAGCAGCTTCGGAAATGCAGCAGATCCCGCTGCCTGGGGATTCAATCTCCCACATGGCCGTAAGCGGCGATGGCTCGACACTCGTGGTCGGTGCTCGTGGGAGCGAGGCTTTGCTGGTCTACGCGCTTGGGGGCGTCGTGGAGTGCGATGGCGATGCGAACGGTGATCTGGTGGTGAACGTTGGCGATTTCATCGCGGTGTTGTTGAACTTCGGATCGAGCGGCGATGGCGTGGCCGGCGATGCGAACGATGATGATGTCGTCAATGTCGCTGATTTCATCGCGGTGCTTCTGAATTTCGGCGCGGCTTGCGTCTAGCCATCTTTGTAGAGCAGGGAGATCGGAGCGGTACCCCCTTGCAGAGTGGTGTGGTTGCGATCTGTCTGCCGACATGGCAAATTGCCCTGTATGGGTGAATCAAAATTGCATGAACGGATGCGTCACGCAGCGGAGAATCGTTCTTACAGGGTGATTTCCGAGCTGACGGGGCAAAATTCAGAGACAGTTCGGAGGTACATGCAGGGTGCCGCGCCGAGCGTCGAGTTTGTGTCGCGTTTGTGCGACAAGCTCGGGCTCAATGCCCATTGGCTCCTGACAGGAAGTGGTCCGATGCGGGCTGATGAGCAGCGTTCGGCCGCTTTGCGAGAAGCAAGCCCCGCAGAACTGCTTTCCCATATCGCGGGAACGCTCGATCGCCTCACAGGGCGTGTTGATAGAATCGAATCGTTCGTGCAGACGCTCGAAGCGAGGGTGAGGCTCCAGGCGGAAGGGATGATCTCAAATGAACGACACGACGAAGGGAGCGAGGCATCAGGCGGCGATCGAGCGCGAGCCCGTTTCATCGCCGACGCTGTTCCCGAACGACCATCTGAAGATGATGCTTGAGCTGATGAAGGGCGGCGGACCGGAACTCGGCCGACGCTGGCTTGCGGCCCTGTATCGTGCTCCAGCGGAGGAGCGAGAGGCGATCGTGGATGCGATCGAGGCGCGGATTCTGTCGATTTATGACGATGAGAGGAAAGACCAGGCGGCCGAAACCATGCTGCACATCGCGGAAGACGCGGTCCACAAAGAGGGGTTTACGGAGCAAGTGATCCGCTCGTACTCCGCGGCTGCTGCGAGTCCTCGTGCCACAGAAGCATCGGAGCGTCGGGCGTGATGGCAACAGTGCCTACAATGCCCTGATGGACCTGCAACCACTGCCCCAATCGAGTCATCGAGACGCGACGAACGACGTGCCGGAAATCCTGGAGCCGCTCTGCGCCGTGTTCCGCCGACATCTGAAGTCTCTGAATCAGAAGTACACGCCCGAGCGTGCGCAGATTCTGGATGTGCTGTTACGTCTAGACGAGCCTTTTCAGGCGGAGGAGTTGCTTGATGCGGTGCGCGAGACAGAGTATCGCGTCAGCAAGGCGACGATCTACCGAACGATCAAGCTGCTCCAAGACGCGGGCATCATCCAGCAGGTGCTCGTGGAGTCTGAACACGCGCACTACGTACTGGCTTACGGTCAGAAGCCCAAAGATCTCCTGGTGCGTATTGATAGCAACCAGGTCGAGATCATTGATGTGCCCGAGCTGACCGAGCTTCGCGATCGCCTCTGCGCCGAGCGAGGCCTGGTCCCGCAAGGACATCGATTTCAGATTTACGCGCGGAAAGCGGACTGAGTTCTCACGCGATCTCGTGTGAATGAGCCAAGTGGCTTTGTCTTGCTGGTCACATTTGTGAGGTGAACGTCGCGCCAGGGAGGACGTCGCAGCTCACGAAGTCGCCTTCTTGGAAGTCGTTCGCTTTCTGAAGCTTGTTGAGCTTGAGCTCGATGGGGACCCCTGCATTGACAGTGATCGCGTTCGACTCGGCATGAATCGCGAGAACACGCCCCTGAACGCGACGAGGGCGCCCGTAGACCGGCTCGATGTAGCGTCCCCCGGTTTCCACCTGGTCGACACGTCGTGCGTTGACACGGATCGTGCCGGCGAGACGTTTGCCGGGTTCGGTCTCGAGCGGCTTAATGGTCTCGAGATGCAGCTCGTAGCTGGTCTCTGGCACGGTCATGATAATGACGTGCTTGCCTTCAAGATCTTGAGACTGTGATTGGAGAACGCCGTGAGCATGGATGTTGGTGGTCTGGGTCATGATTGAGATGATAGTGCTTCGGCGGAGTTTGGTGGCCTCAGATTCGAGATGGTGATGCGGCGTGAATCAGGAGCTGTGTGCTCGATCACGACACGGTGGGTGATATCCAGGTGATCATCCGCATCTTCGAGGCGGGAGGCCCACTCGATGACGAGGATGGCGTGAGCGGTTTCTTCAATACCGAGCTGCTCCAAGGCATCGGTGGGGGAGAGGCGGTACGCATCAACATGGATGAGTGGGCACCTCCCTTCGGGGGAGTGATGCTCGGCCGCGATCGCGAAAGTTGGCGAGGAGACCTCGCTCGGATCGTGCCCGAGACCGCCGGCGATGCCCTTGACGAATCGCGTCTTGCCTGCCCCGAGGTCGCCTTCGATGGTCACGATGTCACCCGGGCGAAGCTGTGCGGCGAAGCGCTCGGCGAGCGCGATCGTTTCCGCTTCGTTCGAAGTGTTGTGGACGGCTTGGCACGGTGTCTTGGTCATGCGTGATCAAAGCCAAGGTTAGTGGCATCGTGTCTTTGCCCATCCGGCGTGATGATCACGCAGCCAGCTCCCTGGTGGACAGTGCCGATGCGCGTGAGCGGTGTGCTTGCGATCTCGGGAGGGAGGCGGATTTGGGGCGGGCAGGTGAAGAGGAGCTCGTAGTCCTCGCCGTCAGATGCTCCGTTGTGCCAGTCTGGAGTATCTGGGTGGAGCGGGAGCGCCGTTGCATCGAGCTCGATTTGGACGCCGGATGCAGAAGCGACCCGAGCTGCGTCGCGCCCGAGACCGTCCGACAGGTCAATCATCGCCCCGAGTTGATCTTTGAGAAGC
>JBCDAP010000346.1:0-3205 GCA_039185335.1 Planctomycetota bacterium
CCTTGGCCCCGTAAGTGGTCCCCATCGCGAGCAAAGTCTGCGGGCTCGTCCCATCACGCCTGGACAGAAAACGCATCTCGTCCAAAACCGACAGCCGATCGGCCTGCTCAACAGGAATGTTGATGATGGAATCCGTTCCAAGGCACACGTTGATCCCCGCATCCAACATATCCATGTACCGATGCAATCCGAATGCCTCGTGCTGCGCAAAGTAATCCGACGATCGCGGACAGTACGCCACGTGCACGCCCGCCTGCGCGAGCACGCGCAGATCATCGTCCGAGCAATCATTCACATGCACCATCAACGCTCCGTCAATCCCATTTAGTCGCAGCGCCGGCGTCATGTACTCGATCGGCGTGGCCTCGCGACCAAGATCATCCGTCATCGAATCATGCCAGAATCCGATCACACCAAAGAAATCACGGATCGGCCCGGTCCCCTTTCCAACAAACTCACGCTCGGGAGGCGACTCCGCGAGATGCGTGCAATAAGGCACACCATGCGCCCGCTGAAAATCGATCGCTTGCTCATGGACGCGAAGCCCTGCGGAGTAAGGCGCATGCGGCGAAAGTCCCAGTCGAACTCCCCCCTCGTCACCAGCAATCTCATCAACCAGCCGTTGCTGTCTTTCAACCCCCAACGGCTCCGCTTCCACACCTCGTCCAAAAGTTTCCTGATAGGACACGCCAAACAACGGAGACGCACGCAGCTTGCGAATCGGTTCGAAGCCGAAAATCCCGGCAATATCCCCGACCGCAACGGTCCCACCACGCAGAGACTTCTCAATCCCCAAAAGCACGGAGTCCGCGATCGGCTCATCCTCGGTCAGCCTGGCTCGCCCCACGGTCATGAGCCACGCTGCGAAGTCAGGAAAATCTGCGTAGTCCAGCGGCCCAACATGAGTGAGATCCAGATGCGTGTGCGCATTCACCAGGCCCGGAATCAGCACCGAGCGGGGACGATCAATATGCTCCGCAGATGCACAGCCAGGATGGACCCGCACCTCTTCTCTAGGCCCTGAGGCAAGAACTTCGAGCGTTTCCCCTCGCTGCTCGAGCAGCACCGCTCCCCCCTGAACGCTCCCCCTAGCATCAGCAATCGCGGCACCGGTATAGAGCTTCATTGACTGCTCATTGGCATGGTTCATGGTCAAGAGGGTAAGCTGCCGATGCAGTCATAGTGAATACCGGGTCGTCGGTGCGCCCCGATTGACTCACCGCTCCCAATCGATGGGGGCCACCATGCTGGACGCGAGATGCGAGGTACGCAGCCATGAAACGCAAGACAACCGCTTCAATCCGAACATTCGCCCTCGGGCTTGCCGCCATGACAGCAGGGCTGGGCGGGTGCGTGAGCCAGACCCAATACGATCAGGCCGTCGAGACGATCCGGACGCTCGAAGCCCGCAACGCCGAGCTTCGCGAGCAAGCCGAGGGTGCCATGGCAACCGTCGAGAGACAGGCAGGGCAAATCGGCTCACTCAGCGACCAGAACCAATCGCTCCAGGGAAACATCGACACACTCTCGAGCGACTTCGAGAGCACCCAGATTGATCTGCTTCGCTTGTCTGAAGAATTCCAGAACATCTCCTTCACCGGTGCTCCAGTCGACCGCGAAACCGACCGTGCACTGCGGCAGCTCGCGCAATCCTCACCCGATCTCATCGTTTACGACCCCGAGCTCGGCATGGTCCGATTCGCGTCCGATCTCACCTTCAACTCAGGCTCGGTCGAGGTCAAGAGCGCGGCCCGCAACGGCCTCACCAGTCTCGCGGGCGTGCTCACAGGACTCGGTTCAGGTTACGACATACGTGTTGTCGGCCACACCGACAACGTCCCGATCTCAAGCTCACGCCGGAACCATCCCACCAACCGCCACCTCTCTGTTCACCGCGCCATCGCGGTCAGCGAGGTCCTCCAACAGGCAGGAGTCCCAGCGTCCCGTCTCGAGACATCCGGCTGGGGAGAATATCGACCCGCCGTCCAGAACAATGCCTCGGGCGGAACCGCCGCCAATCGCCGTGTTGAGATCTTCCTCGCGCCAAGCCTTGCGACCAGCACCCTAGTTCCCCAGGCCAACAACAACGAAGACACTTCGCCCACGCCTGAGCAAGAGCGCCAGCGTCCGCGGAACTATCCTGTCAAGTGAACACCGATCCGTCTGAATGCTCTCAACCCACGGCAACCCCGTGGGTTTTTCATTGGCAAACCGGAGGCCCATCGTGATCTCGCAGATCGGGCGCACGATCAACCAGAACATTGAGTCCTTCGGCGGCCAGACCATCTTCCTCTGGGAAACGATCGCCGCCCTCTTCCTGGGCCTCCGCTCCTGGGGACGGTGGGACCGGCTGGGCGAACAGCTCTACACAGTCGGAGCCCGATCCGTTCCCGTCCTCGCACTCACCGGGCTCTTCATCGGGGCCATCCTTGCGGTCGAAGGTTATTACCAATTCAAGACGTTTGGTCAGGAGCACCGCCTGGGCGGCGTGGTCACGATCTCGATCGTCAAGCAAATCGGTCCTGTTCTCGCCGGGGTCATGCTCGCCGGACGGGTAGGCTGCTCTCTGACAGCCGAGCTCGGCTCCATGAAGGTCACCGAACAGATCGACGCCATGCGGGCTATGGGAGCCGATCCAATGCGTGTTCTGGTCGCCCCTCGCGTGGTTGCCTGCGTTGTCATGATCCCGGCGCTCACGGTCGTTTCCAACGCCTTCGGGATGGCCGGGTCCTGGCTGATCGTCACGCAGATGCACGGCGTCGATCATGATGCGTACTGGGACTTCATCGCCGTTTTCATCGATTGGTTTGATGTTCTGAGCGGGCAGGTCAAAGCCATTTTCTTCGGAGCAGCGATCGGGGTGATCGCCTGCTTCAAGGGCCTGACCTGCGGGGCGGGAGCACGCGGGGTCGGGCAAGCGACCACAGAGGCCTTCGTGACCAGCTTCGTCGCGATCGTGGTCCTCTCGCTGGGTTTGGCCCAAATCCTCAACACCCTGGATCTCTGGCGTCAGGATCTGCTCTGAGACCAAAGCCCCTGACACCGACTCGGGGTAGGGAAATGGGAGGATGCTTCGATTGACCGGCTCACAGGAGCGTGCTACCCTCTCCGACTCGGTTTTTTACCGAGCATGTTCAGACTCCGTTCTCTCTATCGCGAACTCCCCTCCGCAGAGGTGTGATATGCATCCCACGCATCGGTCGAG
>JBCDAP010000347.1:0-3205 GCA_039185335.1 Planctomycetota bacterium
CATCTTCTGTTACATCTTCCATACCCTCTTCGAAAGACGAAACTGATGGGATTGCAGAAGGAAGTGACGTTGGTTCTGATGATGGTGAACCACTAGGTGAGTCAATTGGCACCGTGGTTACATCATTAAACGTAGAGTCATTGTACGGAACACCATCAGTCTCATTCAGCTCTGGATCGACATCAACTTCAGCAGCCGCTTCGCGAGCGAGTACTTCCAATTCCAAACGGTCAACGAAGTGATGGCGGAACTCAAGGAGTTCACCGATCGCATTAAGGACATGAAAGATCAACAGCGACTGTTCGATGCGGATGGGTGATCAGACTTCAGTGATAGTTGTCCGATTTGCTCAGCGACGAAATCGAACTGATCACCCAAAGCTCACTTCGTCTCTGCCGCTTCCCGCTTCTTGCGCTTCTTCTCAGCGACAGCATCCAACGACTCGCGCAAATCGTCGGGGATGTACAAGATGGCATCTGAGAACGGGTCGATGACCAACTCTTGGCGGAGGAGAAGCTTGTTCACCAGCTCGATCGGAAGGGCCTGATTGGACGCCTCCGAGATGTAGACCATGTTGCGCCGATCTTCTTCATGGACCGGCGCCATCACCTCTTCCAGCCCCATCTCGACCCGGCTGTTGTATTCCTGAAGAGCGGAGGCAGGCACATCGGCCTCGGCAGCCGCACGGTCCTTCTCCAAATCGACCACTTTGTCCTTGATCTCGGTCTCGCGAGCTTCCCGATCGCCCTTGGCCGTATCACGGACCTTGACCCGCTCGGCAACTTCGTTTTCGACCTCGACGAGCTTCGTGTTGAGGGTTTCTATCTCTGAGAGGGCGTTCAGAACACGGTCCTCGATCGCGCCGCGGTCAGCTTTGATTGTGTTGATCTCGGTCAGCAGGGCTGAGTGCTCTTTGGACGTCTGGGCATTGTTCATGCGGTCGCGGAGTTTCTCGATCCGCTCGTCCATGCTGTTGAGTTCGGTCTGATCGTTGTGGTTGGTTGCCTCAAGCTGGCGGAGCTGCCCTTCGATCAGTCGTTTCTTGTTCTCGACTTCGGTCAGCAGGTGCTCTTGCCTTTTGAGGAAACGTTCGGCCTGTTGGAGGCGACCTTTCACCCCATTGAGCTGTTGGTCTACTCGATACAACGCCAAAAGCTTGCTCGTTACGCCCATGAGCCTCGCCACCTCGAACTTGGACAGATCTTCGTCAACACAGGTGGAGTGTAGCACCTTCCCCGAGAGTAGGGAAACGCCTCCATGGCTTGTGCGGGTGATTCAGATCATATTCGGGCATTGATTGGCAAACTCAAGCCGGCGTTGCGACGACCAAGATCCAGTAAGCAACCGGTGCCACAAGAAGCGGCGAATCGATGACATCCAGGACACCGCCGAAGCCGGGGATGATCGATGAGGCATCTTTGATCCCAGCATCGCGTTTGAGCATCGAAGCAACGAGATCTCCACCTTGCCCGACAAGGCCAAAGAGAGCGCCGATCGCGAGAGCGCTCACAGGCTCGAAAGGAATCGGAAACGAGCGGGCCTGGGCGAGAGCGGTCAAGCCCGAGCAAACGAGAGCAGACATGGCAAGACCCCCGATGAGGCCCTCCCAGGTCTTCGAAGGGCTTACCCACGGCAGGAGTTTGTGCTTGCCGATCGCTCGCCCGGTGAAGTAAGCCCCGATATCGCATGATTTCACGACCAAGAGAATCCCCAACACGACCCATTCACCGCCGACACCTTCATCACCAAAGTCACGCCGAATCACGAACAGGAACCCGCCCAGCACACCTAAATAGATGAAGGCAAGCAGTGTGGCGCTCGATGCGGCCGTGACCCCCTTGAGCACGCGTTTCCGCGAATAGAACAGCATCGCACCGAGCTGAACCGCAACACCAGACGTCGCGGCGAGCGCCACACCCGAGACACCAACCATCGATTCCCGGACAAAGCTGGTGAGCAATACCCCGATGACGGCAGCAACAGCAGTAAACCTAGGCCCTGTCGAGAGTCCTTCCGCACGGAAGATCGCGTTCAGCTCAACCGCTGCCGCGGCAATGATGGCACAGAGCACCGGGAGAAAAACCAAACCCGACATGTAGTGTTCACCAAGCCACCCTTCGAGCCAGATCAGCCCGATGAGCACCACGATGAAGAGGGGACCAAAGATCAAGCGATGCGAAAGCACCGCGACAGATTAACGACTGTTGGGAGATTCGCTTGGCTCCTCATCCAAACCGCCGAAACGGCGGCGCCTTGCCGAGTAGTCACGGATCGCGGCATCAAAATCCTCTGTGCCAAAGGCCGGCCAGTGCACGTCGGTCACATGGATCTCTGCGTACGAGATCTGCCACAGAAGAAAGTTGCTCACGCGCCGTTCGCCCGCGGTTCGGACGAGGAGATCCGGATCCGGCAATCCCGTAGTATCGAGATGAGCACCGAGCGCGGATTCGTTGATCTCATCCAGCGAAAGCCGCCCCTCTTTCACAGATTCCGCCAAGGCACGGGCAGCATCCGATATCTCGGCACGAGACGAATAATTCACCGCCAGGCAGAGTGTCGGACCCGTGCAATGCGCGGTGGACTCGAGTGTGCGGTCGAGCGCTTCCAGGCATTCAGCCGGAAGCCCTTCTCGCCTCCCGATCTGGCGGAAGCGGATGTTCCGATCGACGAGCGCCTGGCGTTCACCATCCATGTAGGTGACATACAGCTGCATGAGCTGAGCGATCTCGTCAGAGGGACGCTTCCAATTCTCCATCGAGAACGAATAGAGCGTGAGGGCCTCGATACCGAGCCGCCCGGCTCGCTCCATCGTCTCACGAACTACACGGGCGCCGTTCCGGTGGCCCATCGAGCGAGGGAGACCGCGTTCCTTGGCCCAGCGGCCGTTGCCATCCATGATGATCGCCACGTGCCGCGGGATGCGCTGAGGCGGAACATCGGGGAGGTACGCAACCGGATCGGCCTCGGGATTGATCGTCCGCATGCGTTGAACAGCCGCCCTTGCCTCGGGGTCCTCAATCTTCGCGAGAGGGGTGAGTTGGTGGTCGGTGTCTGCTGTGGGCATCGTGATTCTACGTGGGAGGAACCGGGGTTGTTCGCGTCTGCAGCATAACCGCTACGCATCCTGGAGAACATCGTCGCCCGACGCTCAGGCGGCCGCTGTTCTATTAGGATCTTGAGGCGGCCCGTTTCGCACACGACTCAA
>JBCDAP010000348.1:0-3191 GCA_039185335.1 Planctomycetota bacterium
CCAGTGAACCCATCTGGGTGCAGTACCCGCACGCACGCCGGGAAATGCTCAAGGAGATCCTCTTCCTGGCTCCCATCTTCGTCGGTGCGGCCGTTGGTGTGCTTCTCTTTGGCTCGACAACGGCGGACTCGCTCCCGCTCTGGCTCGAAGCCTTCGCGGGCTCTCTCCTGGGCTATCTCGTCGGCGGGGGAGTGGTCTGGGCCGTCCGCATCCTGGGCTCGCTCGCCTTCGGCAAGGAAGCGATGGGCCTGGGCGATGTCCATCTGATGGGGGCGGTCGGTGCGGTCCTGGGCTGGTTCGACCCGACCCTCGCTTTTTTCTTGGCTCCGGTGTCCGGGATCGCCTGGGCGGTTGCCTCGGTCGTATTTTCTTCGGTGCTGAAACGGGCCGGCACAGCTTTGCCCTACGGGCCGCACCTGGCCGGGGCGACCATCCTGGTCCTGTTCGCCCATCGCGCGATAGATGCGCTGTTTTGATTAGATTCCGGGCTATCCGGAGCGACAATCCCTCTCCGCCTCGTTGTCCACTTGACACCGACTCTCTTCGCGGGTGGGATGGCAATATTCCCCCGAACGGAGTCGAGCGATGCTGAAGAAGATTGGGCGTGTATTGGTTCCTACTCTTGCACTGGTCACCGTGCTCGGGAGTGCCGGCTGCGAAAGCCAACCGACCGAAGAAGCCTCGCTGATGGCTGCTCTGCGGGCCGAGAACGAAGAACTTCGCGATGCCAATTCGCAGCTCGAGTCGGCCCTGACCGAACGTGAGAACCAGCTCACGCAAGTCGCTGACGAACGCGAACAACTCATCGACGAGAACACCAAGCTCCGCGATCAACTCGGCGGCGGCTCAGAATCCATTGGCGGTTTCGGCCCAGGCGTCGAGGTGACCCGCAACTCTGGTGAGATTGTGGTGACCGTCGCCGGCGACGTGCTCTTCTCTGCCGGATCGGTGACTCTGCGGAACGATGCGAAGACCACACTGAACACCATCGCATCGAACCTCAACGCTCGCTACGCCACCAACAGCATCCGCATTGCGGGGCATACCGATTCTGATCCCATCCGCAAGAGCAAGTGGGAGACCAACGAGCGTCTCTCTGCCGAGCGTGCTCTAGCGGTCGAGGCTTACCTCGGCACGCGCGGTGTTTCGATGGATCGCATGTACGCCGCCGGCTTTGGTGATGCACAGCCCAGAGAAACCAAGGCTCGTTCGAGACGCGTCGAGATCATCATTATCGACTGATCGCGGCGTGCGCGCGGAGGCGCCAAGCATCGAGCTGACCAGCCCCATCGAGTCGGTCCCGGGAGTCGGGCCAAAGACGGGCGAGCACTTCCGCGCTCTGGGTATTCCGAGTGTTGCCCATCTCGTTCACTATCTTCCTTTTCGTCACGAGCGAGAAGAGGCCGAAGACGAGATCGAGCAGCTGGCCGAAGGACACTTGAGCAGTGCCCGCGGCGAGGTCATGAAAACGCGCCTTGTGCGTTCCCGCCGCCCGAGTTTCCAGGCGGTCCTGATGGACGAGAGCGGGAGACTCGATCTGATCTGGTTCAATCAGATGTGGTTGAACGATCGCATTCTGCCCGGCATGAGACTCCGCGTGCAGGGGAAAGCTCGCAAGCGTGGACCCGCGCTCGAGATGGTGAACCCGCAGTGGGAAGAGTTGGAGGCTGGCAGCGGCGAGCCAGAGCTGAGAGAGCAACGCCTCAGGCCCGTTTATTCGGCGAGTGCCGAGCTCCCATCGAAGAAGATTGAGAAGGCGGTCGAAGCGGTTCTTGATTCGGTCCTGACTCGCATCGAAGACCATTGGAATGCGACGTACCGCAAAGCACGCGAACTCCCGGAGCTCGGCGACGCGTACCGGATGATGCATCGCCCGGAAAGCGAGAGCGATGTGGCGGAGGCAAGGCGACGCTTGGCGTACGACGAGCTGCTTCTGTTGCAAGCAGGATTGCAGATGCGACGCGCCCGGCGTGAACACCTCTTCCATGCGCCGATCATGCGTGTAGATGACGAGGTCGATCGGCGGATCCGATCTCGCTTGCCGTTCGCGTTGACGCCGGGTCAGGACGCGGTGGTCGGCGAGATCCGTACCGACCTTGCGCAGACGAAGCCAGCGTATCGATTGATCCAGGGGGATGTGGGCTCGGGGAAAACCGCGGTCGCGGTCTACGCAATGCTGGCTGCTGTAGCAACGGGCCATCAGGCGGCGTTGCTCGCGCCGACAGAGATCCTTGCTGAGCAGCACGGGCTTTCGCTCGGTCGCATGCTGGAGGGCGCCTCCGTCCGCACCGAGGTGCTCACCGGTTCAACAGCGACGGCCGACCGGCGTGCAATCGAGGAGCGCCTTGCCTCGGGTGAGATCGACCTGATAATCGGCACTCACGCTCTGCTGAGCGAGCAGGTGAAGTTCGCGTCGCTCGGCGTTGCGGTGATCGATGAGCAGCACCGCTTTGGTGTCAAACAGCGTGCTGTGCTTCGCGAGAAGAGCGAGGATCCGAAAAGCACGCCGCATGTGTTCGTGATGACCGCGACACCGATTCCGCGCACACTCGCCCTCAGCGTGTTCGGCGATCTCGACGTCAGCATCCTCAAGGGGCGGCCGCCGGGACGACGCGAGGTGACCACAAGGTGGGTCAAACCCGAAAAAGCTGATGAGGTGTGGGCGTTTGTTCGGGAGCGAGTGGAGCGTGGTGAGCAGGCGTTCGTGGTGCAACCCACGATCGATGGCGCCGTTACCGGAGGGGATCGAGAGCTGGGCGGTGTCACGGAAGCGATGGAGCGATTGCAGTCGGGACTGCTTAAAGGCGTTCGTTTGGCGCAGATGCACGGGCGGATGTCGCGTGAAGAAAGAGAGTCGGTGATGACACGCTTTCGGGAAGGGACGATCGATGTGTTGATTTCGACGACCGTGATCGAAGTGGGCGTTGATGTACCGGGCGCGACGATGATCGTGATCGAGCACGCGGATCGGTTCGGGCTTGCGCAGTTGCACCAGTTGCGTGGGCGTGTGGGACGTGGAGAGAAAGCCGGTGTGTGCGTGTTGATTGCTGACCCGGTGACGGTCGAGGGTTCCGAGCGACTGAAGGCCCTGGTGGACACCATAGACGGGTTTGAGCTGGCGGAGAAGGACCTCGAGCTGCGAGGGCCGGGCGAAATGCTCGGGTTGCGGCAGTCGGGTGAGTTGCCTTTGC
>JBCDAP010000349.1:0-3191 GCA_039185335.1 Planctomycetota bacterium
GCACCTCGATCTCGATGGTGCTTGATCCGAAAGGGAAGATCATCGTTTGATCTTGCGGGGTGACCGCAATTTCCGCTGGAACATCGAAGGCGACAGCAGCCGGGTGATCGAAGGTCTTGTTGACAGTGGCAGTTTTCGGAGTGACTGTTCCGCCAAGGATGAAAGAACCAAACTCCAGAAAGATGCCCGATGAGCCATTGGCGCCGGGCCCCGTGCCCACATACACCTGAGAATTGTTCTGGCCAAAGTTCGGGACCCCCCAGATCGTCCAGACCCATTCAGGATGGTCGATGAATGGGTTGCGGTTGTTATGGATACTAGCGACCTTCTCATGGCGCTGGCGTTCCCAGGGGCCCGGCAAATATTCATAGTGCCACCGGACGAGTTCGCGGATATCCCCCATCGTATTCGAACCCGCAAAGGTGGCGAGTTCGAGATCGCTCGAACCGTCACCATCGGTCCCCTCGTAACGCGTGGCCATATAAAAGAGTGATCGTGCTACTTGCCCGCGAAAGCTCATGTCTTGGCGAGTATTGAGATCGTCAGGGTCCCACTCACTTGAGGAGGTACCAAATGGTCGGTTACCTCGTGATGAATTGGTGCCGGCGTCGCAGGCACGAAGTGCATGCAGATCGTTGTGCGCAAATCCAGAAGAAGATTGGTTCTCGCCCACACCGCGAGAGCGCGGCCAGAGGTGCTCTCGGTTCCAATTCGGCCAAGCCGAAGATGTGGATTCTTCGCCGTCATATACCAGCAGAACACCGGTACCATCAGGGGGAAGCTCAAGAGTGCCATCGCGCATCTGCGATCGGACCTCGTTGTAAGAGATCGATTGGTGGCCTGTGCGGATGATAGTGTGGAGTTGGCTTTTGAGCGTGCTGCCTGTTCCTGTTGCGTTGTCGTAGTAACCTGCCGGCGGGTTGGCAGTTAAAGCAGTGGAGCACAAGAAGAACGCAACGAATACAACAAACGATTTCATTGGAGGATGACTCTTTCTGCTTCTGAATCAAGGTATTCAGCGAAGATACTAGGCGCAGCCGAGCACGCGAAAGAGGTACGAATGGATGGATAAAGTTTGGGTCGCCAAGGGGTGACTTGTGCCGAGGCTCGTTCTGAGGTCAGGAAGAACCTTGATTCAAGTCGGCGTCTTTCGGCTGATCCTGAGCTTCAGGATTAGATCCGATTGGCTCTTCGCTTGGACATCCCTCTTCGAGCATTCCTGGGGTTCGATGGAAGGCGAAGTTATAGGTGACGTGCGTGGCACCAGGAGACGGCTCTGCGTCGACGGAGATGGTGGAGATAATCGCGTTGAGAGCATCGTTGACGCGGGCGAGTTCTTCTGGCGTGACCCAGCCATGGAAGCAGCCCGAAGCAAGATTCCGCTGCGGGCCCTCGCGCGTCACGGTTCCTTCTTTAATCTCGTTGCGGAGTGCACGAACGGAGCTGCGAAATCCGGCGCCGACGATCTCAAGGATGAGATTAAGTGTCTTGTCGTCCTCTGGTTCTCTAGGAAAAACAAACTTGTTGTAGCGAGCCGCGTAGCGCTTTGTGGTGTAGCGACCGTCGCTTTGCTCATCGTACTCATAGACTAAGTTGCTCTTCAGAAGCACTCGCATGTGATGGTAAAGCGATTTATCCGGTTTTCTTAGATGCTCAGCGATCTCCGGTACCGAGATCGGGCCGGACTTGCAGATGATGCCAATCATTGCTTGGCGAACTTGAGAGCGTAAGACGGCAATCTGTGATGGGTCTTCGAGGACATGGAATTCCTGGTCGAGAACCTCTTCGAGATGTGCTTGGTTGCTGCCTTCCTGGTTCATGCTGCGTATGAGATCTAACGGGTCATTGGGTTGAGCTTGCCTCGATACATTACTCAAAGATTACCAAACGTTTATCATCCTGGCTGCGCGATGCCTCGATACATGCTGATATCTTGGCTTTTTTGTCGGAGAATTCTGCCTTCCGTACGGTTGAAATGCTCGTTTGAGCCTCGACGATCATATTAAAGAGACCTCATCGGGCTCATTCGTCGCTTACGAACCCGTGCCGAAGCGGGGGTCTTTCGACCTCACGATAGCCTTTGCAGTCGTACTAAAGGAAGACGAAGGCACTGCTGTGTCGATCGAACACGGTGGTAAGCACGAACCGATGTAAGCGGATTCTCAGGCCAAAAGACGGTCACAGGAGCATTCATCGCCGAACAAAGAACCCTCATTCAAAGCACAGATTCGCTGTAAGTGCAGCACGAGCTCGTTCCCATCAGATCCGAGGATGGCACTGATATGATTCATTTAATGTCTTCCTTGCGCCCAGGCGAGATCACGTGGTCGAGCGAACGTACCGTTCGGGTTGTTGTCGAAGGAGACGTGGGCTCTGCGGCAATACGAGCACAGCGGCTGAATGCCTGGGTCGAGGCGTTGCGAACAGGTTTTGCGGACCGTTTGGCGATCATTGACGTCGCCGCATGTGATACCACCATCACACTTACAATTGATCCAGCCAGGTCTTTGGATCTTTCCTTTAACGAGGTCGAAGAGAAGGTGCATGCTCTATGCGAAACGAGCATGCGCGTGCCTTTGCCCCGGCGTTCTGTCATCGAACTCCCAACGGTTTACGGCGGTACTGATGGTCCTGATCTCGATAGCGTCTGCGATCACACAGGTCTGAGCCAAAGTGAAGTGATCGATCGTCATTCTCGAGGGATGTACACCGTGTCGCATCTCGGTTTCGCACCGGGATTCGCGTACCTCGTTGGTCTGGACCCGCTTCTGGCGACGCCGAGACTCGATACGCCCCGCACCCGAGTCCCTGCAGGGAGTGTCGGGATCGCGGGTTTGCGAACAGGGTGCTATCCGTTGTCTCTTCCCGGAGGGTGGCGGCTGATAGGAAAAACTCGCGTGGCTTTGTTCAATTCGCAAAAACCCCGGCATCCTGCTCCGTACCAACCTGGTGATCAGGTGCGCTTTGTGCCAGTTCGTGCTCACACCGAAGGATTGGCAACCTCTTGAGCACCATGGAAGTCATTGAACCCGGGCAGTGCAGCACGGTCCAAGACCTTGGTAGGCCGGGCTTCGGATCACTCGGTGTTTCAAGAGCCGGTGCTGCTGATCAGCGTGCGCTCGTCGCGGGCAACCGGATCGTAGGGAACCCGGATTCGCACGCCGGCATCGAGATGATGCTGGTTGGTGCGA
>JBCDAP010000350.1:0-3187 GCA_039185335.1 Planctomycetota bacterium
CCCGGAACATGCCCGATTGGTACAGCAACTGATCCACTAGCGTGGTCTTGCCGTGGTCGACGTGAGCAATAATGGCAACATTGCGGAGGTTGGGAGCGGACATCGTGTGGGGCCTCGGTGAGCGGTGGGGGCGTGCGGCAACAGACCGCAATAGAGAGGCCGGAGCATAGGCTGTTTCGGGACGAATGAGTGAAGATTATTTTTTGACAGCAGGGGGTGCCGTAGTCAGCGTGGCTTCACCGCTGAGCATGCCGTCCTCATCTGTGACAGTTTGCCAAGAGAGATCGGAGGTATGCGTCAAAATGTCTGACAGCATCGGAAATAGGAACGGATGATGAGTCCGCAGGGCTTCGAGGTCGATCCAGACGGTGCGACGGCGGTGGTCGGGGGCTAGGGGCGCTGGCAGCAGATCCGGGAGCTTTGATTCTGCCGACCTGAGGCCAGCTTCCGAGCCCGCAACGATGAGAAAACCGTTTCGGATCGCCCAAACCGCCGGATGAGAGATAGTGCCTGGATCGGTCACCGAACGGACAGCTTGGGGAAATCGGCCCTGAAAAGTGTGGCCTTCTCCCGTATGGCCCAGTTTGTTGAGCACACCTGACATCTCGCCATCAACGGATTCCAGCGTCACAGAATCACCCAAGCGAGCAGCGAGCGTTATCTGAAGCACATTGTCAGATTCGGTGATATCGATGAACACATCTGGGTGGTTGTTGTGCGTGAGATCTTTCAGCTTTGACCAAGCGGCTCGCACCGCGTGTTCGCCTCTCGCTCCCGGAACCGCGAGGATCCCAGGTGTGTCGAAAGCGTTGTCAGACCTTGCCTCAGATGACCGGAACCGAACATTCATCTTGTGCTCATCAAAGCGAGCGGTTACGGCCAGGGTATTGCCAGTCGGCATCTTGATAATCGAGACGATATTCGCACTCAAAGCATCGATGTCTTCGAGCAGTTCGATCGCATATGCCCAATGATCAGCATCGCGATCGGCTGAGTGAGCGAGATCGGTGATGAGTTCTCGATCCCCGGCTGGCGCAATGATCGCGAGGGCGCCTTCTCCTTCAGGCTTGAGAATCAGCTCGAAGTTGCCCGCCTCAATGCCAAGGACAGGGAGACCATCTGTTTGAGCTCGCGGCGCCGTATCAAGATTCCGCCGGAGCATGTCTGCGGTTTCGAGGCTGACCTGAGTCGCAATGGACCACGTGTTATCGCGTAGCACGAGGGTGGTTCTCCCACTCGCAAGCGCCTCGATCGTTTGCTTAGGATCCAGGCCGAGGCGATCACTCAGGAGCTTCCAAGCTGTTGCGGTCGGTATGGTTTGCTCAGTTTTCTCGATGCCCGCGACAAGAGCTCGGACGGCGGCCGAGTCGAGAAGCGACGCCATATTATCCGTCGCGATCACGGCCGAGGCCTCAGCAGGAGCGTTAGCGAAAGCGTCCGTGAGTGGTTTGTCTTGAGCGTTCAGCATGCTTGCGATAAGCATGAAGACCAGCATGAACAGCGGTGTGCCCTTGAAGGAGAACATCATCAGCTTGTACCGGGATCAACGATCGGGGATGACATCGTGCTCACTGCTTGGAGCAGTGTTGACTGCAGGCTCCATCATGCTCCGGAGCTCGATCGGGGCGTTGGCCCATGATTCAGGATTGAGGCCATGCCAGATGGTGACCAGCTCACGCAAATCCAGGGGGCGAAGCGTGCCCTGTTCGAGGTCGTAGATGAGGATCTCGCTCTGGCCTACGAGAACGTGCTTCGCATCGATGTTGAGCAGTCGAGCGATATCAGCCCGGTTGTCACGAAGTGTTTGTGATCGGAGAAGATCGGTTTGTTCGAGGTTGTTAAAGACCATGAGGTCACCGATCGCCGCATTGATCGAATCAGCATCCGCCATGGTGTTGGTGTCAGATGGAGGAGAGGCACTTGGTGGTTCGGGCAAAGCCTCTTCTCTCAGAGACAAAAGGGCAGAGGCAAAGAGTGTGTCGACGAATTCGTTGCTGCTTGCCGAATCGCTGCGGGAGCGTAGTGAAAGGACCGGAGCTGCGCTAGATTCCAGAGGAGCTTCGAGTGCTGGCCGCGGCGCATTCAGCGACTGATCGATGTCGGTGATGAGTTGCTGGGCGTTGCTCTCGAGGGAGCGCGAAAGCGAGGTCAGCGGAGCATTCTCTGCGTTGAACGACTCGTTCCGGCTTTGAGTCATGAAAGCGAGTGCGATCGCAGTCACAACAGCCAACGACGCCGCGACACGAGCGTGCCGGAGCAGGCGATGGCCTTTTGCTCCGAGCCACCCACGGTGATGGGCGACCTTGTGCATGACACGCGATTCAAAGTCGGGAAGATTTTCGACCGAGCCCTTCAGTTCCTCGGTGAGCTGGGAAGCGAAGAGCTCTTCCTCCACATCCCGCGCGAAGTCCTCGTCCGCCTCGCTCAGTGGAGCGAGCAGATCATCCCATGATTCTGGCGACTGGTCGCCTGGATCGGGGTTGGAGGGCGGGATAGCCATGCCAAAAGATACCGCCTTGTGGGGAAGAAGTTGAGGTTTGGATGTGGAGATTGGGCAGGAAATAGGCCGAGGCGCGGATCGTAACGATTAGGCAAAGATGGATTCGTAGACCGCAGCGGCCTCGCGAGAGGTCGAGGACTCGATCGCCTCACGGAGCTTCTTGCGTCCGCGATGAAGGTGAGATTTCACTGTTCCCTCTGGCATCGACATCTGTTTCGAAATGCGCGTGATAGGCCAATCGAGCTGGTGGAACAGGACAATAATCTCACGTTGCTCGGCAGGAAGGGTGTCGAGGGCATCCTTGAGAACTTGCTGAGCGACCGAGCGTTCGTCTGCATCGGTGGCGGTTTGCTCGGTCACACCCCAGCCGCCAGCATTCGAGCGGCCCGCGGCAGAATCGACAACCTCCGTGTTGTAAACAGGCTTCGACTTCGCCGCAGCGTTCATCCAGAGGCGTTTTGCGATCGTGAAGAGCCAAGTAGAGAAGCGGAAACGCGGATCAAATCGATCCAGATTCGCGAGAACACGGACAAAGGCATCCTGCACAATATCCTCGGCGTGCTCGGGCCTGCCTGTCATGCGGAGCATGAACGCGTAGAGTGAAGCCTGATGAGCGCGTATGAGTTGCGTCGCGGCGTCCGAATCACCATCCGCTGCGAGCTCGATCAAGCGTCTCTCTTGTTCGCG
>JBCDAP010000351.1:0-3186 GCA_039185335.1 Planctomycetota bacterium
CCCAGACCCTGGCGGCGGAGGAGCAGGAACTCATCTTCCGCGTCACCGAGCGCTATCTCGCCGTGCTAGCAGCTAACGATGGCTTTGACTTGGCGCTGGCTGAACCTCGCTCACGCCAACAAATCGCACAAGAACACCGACAACACCACCCGTCTCGCCAGCTTCGCGCTCGACGGCTACGACGGATCCACCAGCATCACCACCACGCTGTCATTGAACGACCAAGGAGCGCTGCTGGCGTTCTCGGGCAACGATGTGAATGCCCAATGGAATGCGGGGAGCGCCTCCTCGACTTCGAACGCCCTGCTTGTGAACTGGAATGACGCGGGCGTCGGCAATCTGGCCGCCAGCGCGTTGGATCAGCCGCTCCGCCTCGCAGCATTGACCCATGCGTCCAAGAGTGGTCGTGCCTCGAGCGCTCTCGAAAGTGTTAATGCTGGATCGGGCGCTAATTTTTCATCAATACCGACACCAGGCTCGGTCACGCTCATCGCAGCAGCAGGCCTGATCGCCCTGCGTCGACGTCGCTAGGCCGACGCGTCGGCCTGGGCCGCAAAGGCAAAGTCGTTCTCCGTGATCCCGCCGGCATCGTGGGTCGACAGCGTCAGCGTCACCTTGTTGTACCGGATCAGGATGTCGGGATGGTGATCGACCGATTCAGCGTGATCAGCCATCTTGTTCACAAACGCGATCGAAGCCATGAAATCCGGGAATTGGTACGTCCGCTGGATCGACCCGTTCAGCTCTGACCATTGAGGAAGCTCCTTGAGCTTCTCTTCGATTTGCGGCTCGGCAAGCTTTTCCATCGGACCTCTCCTCTTCGATTCAGCAGGCCTGGGGCATCAAGAACGTGCGAGCAGTCGCCGGCGTGGCGCCAGCATTCGCTATCTTCGGCAACGTGATGCCCGAGTCAAGCCCGACCCGCCCGACGGACCAAACAGATCCGAGCCCCCCCGAGAATGTGACCCGCCTCGCCCCTTCTCCCACCGGTGCGCTCCACCTCGGGAATGTGCGCACGTTTTTGGTGAATCACGCCATCACAGTTCAACAAAAATGGCGGGTTCTGCTCCGAATCGAGGATCTTGACGGCCCTCGCCTCAAGCCCGGAGCAGACGAACAGTCGATTCGTTTGCTGGAATCACTCGGGATCACCTGGAACGACGGGCCTCACTTTCAATCGACCGATTTAAGCGTCTACCGGGATGCCATGGCCCAGCTCAGACAGAAAGGGAAGGCCTATTCGTCGCCGCTTTCACGCCGAGAGGCGGAGGAGACAGCCTCCGCACCTCATGAAGCTTCCCAAGACCGATCTGCTGGGCCGATCGAGCGGCCGCCGATTGAGGCAGGGCCCTTCGATGAACCTGACGAGAACCACCGCTTTGTCACCGATGCCGGATCGGTCGAGTTCGACGATTGCTTCGCGGGAGCACAATCGGTTGATGTCGCGCGTACCGAAGGTGATTTTGTGATTTGGAGGCGAGCGGATGGTGGGCTGCCGGCTTATCAGCTCGCTGTTGTCGTTGACGATGCCAGACAAGGAGTCACCCAGGTTGTCCGAGGTGACGACCTGATTCCTTCCACCGGGATGCAGATCCAGCTGTATCGATCGCTCGATATGACCAATCGCATCCCTGTGTACACGCACCTGCCCCTTGTCGTGGGCACCGATGGGAAACGCCTTGCCAAACGGCACGGCGATACTCGCCTGCAGCGCTATCTCGACGCCGGGGTTCGGGTCGAACGGGTTATCGGATTGATCGCTTATTGGTCGGGTGCGGCCCGCGATCGCCGAGAAATGAGCACAGACGAATTCGTTCAGGCTTTCCGCCTCGATACCATGCCTCACGAACCAACCGTCTATACCCCGGAGGACGACGCATGGCTCATCGCATGATGCTTACGGTCTTGATCTCGCTGTCGTTGCTGGGTGGCTGCTCTGAGAACTTGGGCCCCATCACCGAGACGAACGCGAAAGGCGAAGTCGTTGAGCTTGTCCCAGCGGTGATCAAAGGCAAGAAGTTCTATCTAGAAACCGCTCTTGATCAAGAGACACGCATCCTTGGGCTCTCGCACCGGGAAAACCTAGACAGCGATCGAGGGATGGTGTTCATTTTCCCGACTGCTGAGTCTCGTCTCTTTGTGATGCGCGACTGTCTGATGCCGATCGACATCATCTTTCTGACCGATAACCTGAGGGTCATCAACACGCACGCGATGCAGCTCGACCCCCGCAAGCCTAGGGAACCCGACATGCAGTACGAGCGCAGGCTGAAGCGATACGCCAGTATCGGGAAGTGTTCGATCGTGATCGAGCTCGCGGGAGGGCGGATTGAAGAGCTGGGGCTCAAGCCGGGTGACACGGTCTCGCTCCCTTCGCTCGAATCACTGAAGGAGCAGGTCGAGTGAACCGATGGGAACGTAGTGAGCGTCACGGGGTTGGCCCCGGGCCGGACATCGACTTTCCCTGACAGGACACCGCTGTGCTCAACCCCAAGGCATCGGTCTCGATCACGCTGACCGCGAGCGGCTCTGTTGACAGCGCCCTCTCCGAGGTCTGGAGTGCGATCGAGGCGTCCTGGCCCCCCTTCGCGGGTTACCCTGCGGTGCAACCGCTCACGCTGGATGAAGCCTCGAACATGCTGGCGGGCGCCCTCGAACCGGTTATTCTCGGCGTCTTTCAGGAAGGATTCGACCGGACCGCTCTCTACAAATTCCTCGCGCATATCGATGATCTTGGAATCCCCGCTGTTCTTGTCTTTCCCGAACTCGACGAGGAACTGGCGTGCCTGGGCGGCCATGCGGTTGTCGTGGTAGATGCTCAGGCCGAGCCGAGCCAGATCGCGGCGACGCTGAACGCGTTCGCGTGCTCACACCCGATGGTTGCATCGCTTCGGCGTGACCTGCTCAATGCCGAGCGTGTTCAGAGCGGCGCCAACGGCGAGATCGAACGCCTGCACGAAGAGATGTGCCTGGCCGCTTCGGTGCAGAGTTCGTTCCTCCCCGCAGAGCTTCCCACAAGCGACATGCTCGATCTCTCGGTGTTGTTCCGGCCGGCGAGCTATGTCTCGGGCGATATCTACGACGCACGCCGACTGACTGATTACCACATCGGTTTTTTCGTTGCCGACGCGGTAGGGCACGGCGTCCCCGCAGCACTTATGACCATGGTCATCGCAAGATCCATCG
>JBCDAP010000352.1:0-3186 GCA_039185335.1 Planctomycetota bacterium
ACCCCTTGCCGATCATATGACGGAAGCGATAATACACCGTGTTCATCCGCATCAGCGCGACCGCCGCATGCGCATCATCGATGTGCGCCTCCGTCGCGCCCGCTTCGAGCGCATCCGCACAGAAAGCCTCAACCACCTCATCGGGTGCTTCGATGAACAAGGCGCTCGCATAAGCGATCGTCCACGCCACAGACGCGTCTAACGCCTCAGGGCGAAGCACGGCCTGGATGTTGAGTTTGAGATCTTTAGCCGCCTCGGGAAGGCGCTGACGGAGAACATCGGTGTGTTGCACGGGTTCGTTTTCCTGATGAGACATGCAAAGTGGTCGAAGCAATCCCTTGCCTTGAATGTGCATGGTTTGCCAAAATCAATCTTGTATTTTCAGCAACAAGCTCAGACAGAAATTGTCTCTTCGCCTTGCTTCCAGTTGCAGGGGCAGAGCTCGTCGGACTGAATCGCGTCGAGCGTGCGGAGCACCTCCTCGACGTTGCGCCCCACGGATAGGTTATGCACCGAGGCATACTGGATAACCCCCTGAGGATCGACGATGAAGGTCGCACGGAGACAAACCTCCTCGGCCTTATCCAGGATACCGAGCTCACGGGCGAGCTTCTGAGCCGCGAGAAGCGGATAAGGTAATGAGTTCAGATCCTCGTGGCTACGACGCCAAGCAAGGTGTGAAAACTCATTATCTGTGGATGCCCCGAGGATAACCGCGTCGCGATCTTCGAAGTCGTGTACCCGTTTGCCAAACTCAACGAGCTCGGTCGGGCAGACAAAGGTGAAATCCTTGGGATAAAAAACAAAGATCTTCCACTTTCCTTCGAAGGTACCCGAGTTCAGCGTGGTCAGATCGGTGTCTTCGATGCCGCAGCAGGCTTGAACGGAAAACTCAGGGAAGTTATCGCCGACGGTGAGCATCTGCATCACTCCTTGTGACTTCAAATATTTGTGTGGATGGGGCTGTCGGCAAATGCCGATTTCAATGCTTTCTTCCCGGCGAGCACAGGCCTCGCCGGCCTCAAGGCACTCTAGAACCGACCTCAGCAGGGGTCAATACTTTGGAATAATTCTATTCTTCAAAAACCCCTGCTCAGTCGCTCGAACAAAGAAGCGTGCCTACCATCCTGATCGATTGGGTATATGGGTCATGAGCGAAACAACATTACAACTCGAATTGGACAACATTCAGTCGGAACTGGCAGACATGGCTCGCCAGGCATGTGACCACGTCGCGGTTGCCATCGAAGCTTGGGTCGAGGCCGACACCGATCTTGCCGAATCGGTCAAGCGAGCCGATACGGAGATCGACAACAAAGAGATCGAGATCGAAACGAAGTGCCGCCACCTCGTGAGCGTTTTCCCTCTGTTCGGAGAAGATCTCCGCCGGGTTGTTTCCACCCTCCGCCTCATCATGCTCTTCGAGTCGATGGGCGACCTCGCCTCGGGCATCGCCAAGCGAGTGCGCAAGCTCGATCGCTTGAACGCGCTTGTCGCCGACACCGAGATCGAGCAGATGATGGCCATGGCCCGGGATGCGGCCGAGAGCGCAGCCCAGCTTGTCGCTTCCCCCAGCCTCGAAGTCGCGTACAAGATCATCGAGGGCGATGCTTCCCTCAACAAGATCAACAAACGCATCTTCAAGCGCATCGCGAGCGCGGAAGAAATGAATCCCACCCTCCCGGATGGCAACGAGGCTCGCCTGCATCTCCTCCTGCTCGCCCGCACCCTCGAACGCATCGGGGACATCGCGAAGCACGTCGGTGAAGAGATCGTCTTCCAGCTCGTGGGCGAGTCCGCCCGACACAGCTAAAGGCGTCTACCTGCTGATCACATCCTCGATGTTTTCAAGGCCTGCGGTCAGAATTTCGTTGCCCTCTTCGGTGACAAGCACATCGTGCTCGTAGTGCACGCTCTGCGATCCATCAATGACCATGAGAGGCCAGCCTGATGGATGCTGCGCCACCTGATTCGACGAAACAGCGATCATGGGCTCCACCGCGATTGCCATATTGGGCAACAGCTGCTGCGCCTGGTCGGGCCACTCTGCGGGATGCTGCGGCTCAACGTTGGAAACATAGGGAGGACCGTGCAGCTGTCGGCCGTAGCCGTGTCCACCTAGCCCTTTGATCATTTTGAAGCCGCAGTCGTTTTCGACATATCGCTGTACGACGCGCGCCCAATCCATGAGCTTCTTGCCCGGCACTAATTCGCGAACACCACGAGCAAGCGTTTCCTTTCCGCAGTCGGTCAGGCTTCTCACCTCATCGCTGGGTTCGCCGAACACATAGGTCCAAGCGGCATCGCCAATCCATCCTGCTTTCTTCGTCCCGATGTCAATCTTGAGCACGTCGCCAGCACGCATCGGCTCGCGATAGTACGCCGCGGTTCCGTGCACCACGCACTCGTTCACCGACAGGCACGCGTATGATGGAAACGGCGGCGCACCCGGCACCTTGTAATGATGAAAACAAGACTTGCAGTTGAGCTTGCGAAGCGTCTCGGCAACAAACGCATCGATCTCAGGCAGTTTCATCCCAATCTTCAAGAAACCGGACAACTCCTCATGCATAGTGACAACAGCACGAGCCGCATCTCGCAATCCCGCAATATCCCGATCCGTCAGTGATTTGGGCGTGAATTTGGGCTGGCGTTGAAGCATGGTTGCTCTCATTGAAGTCTTCTTCAGTGTAGGTTGATCTCATGCTCACCATCGGCGCAATAAACCATATGGAGGAACAAAAGTGAATAAGGCCCAGCGTATTCGCATCAATGGTGCGCACGTCGCCCTGCCTACAGGTATTGCACAAACCGACGTGCTAATCCACGGGAAAACCATCGCACAGATAGGCATCCCAGCGGGAAGTCCCTATGACGAGTCTGTTGATGCGTCAGGCCTGCTGCTTATGCCGGGCGTTGTGGATACGCACGTTCACTTTCGTGAACCAGGTTTGACACACAAAGAAGACCTTCGAACAGGCACGCGTGCTGCCGCGAAGGGGGGGGTCACGACAATCGTCGAGATGCCCAACACAGTGCCACCCGCTGTCACTGTCGAAGGTATTCGCCACAAGCTAAAGCTCGGAAGTGAGCAATGCGTTACGAACTACGGGTTCTACATCGCCGCGACGCACGACAACATCGAAGAACTCAAAAACGCTGATGGGGTTGCCCTCGGGATCAAGA
>JBCDAP010000353.1:0-3167 GCA_039185335.1 Planctomycetota bacterium
CTCCCGCATCCCTGCAGGTCACCCCGAGGCTTACATCGAAGCATTCGCCAACGTGTACCGAGGTGCACGTCAATCAATACTCGGTCAAGGCACAACAAGCGACACTCCGATCGATTATCCCACCATCGCCGACGGCGCCCGCGGCGTTCATTTCATCGAAAAAACCGTCGAGTCGGCAAAATCCGATAAGAAGTGGACAACGCTCTAAGCAACTTTGGCTTCTCATCCGAACCTTCCGCCGAATTACTTGGCTCGCTCCATCGCAACGTGGTAATGCGGGTCTTCGGAAATATTCACTTCCACAAGCTTTCCAGCCCGATCCAGCAGGCGCCGACAATCTTCGGACAGATGCCGCAGATGCAATTGCTTGCCAAGCTTCTGGTACCGGTCCGCGATCGCGTTGATCGCTTCCAGCCCAGACTGGTCGTAGACACGCGAGAAGTAGAAATCGATCACTACGTCATCTGGATCATCCTCCGGTGCAAACAGATCCTTGAACCCGGCCACAGATCCAAAGAACAGAACACCGTGGAGCTGATAAACCTTTGACCCAGGCCCGTTGTCCTGCACATCCGCCACGAGATGCTTGGATTTGTTCCAAGAAAAGATCAACGCCGAGAGCGCCACTCCAATGAGCACCGCGGTAGCCAGATCATGCATGAACACTGTATAGCCGGCGACAACCAGCATCACGAGCACATCGCCAGCAGGGATCCGACGCCATGTCTGAAGCGTGGTCCATTCGAAAGTGCCGATCACAACCATAAACATGACGCCGACGAGCGCTGCCATGGGGATCTGTTCGATGAACGGCGCGAGGAAAAGAATAAATGCCAGTAAGGCCAAAGCCGCAGTGACCCCCGACAGCCGCCCGCGTCCACCCGACTTCACATTGATGAGCGATTGACCGATCATCGCGCACCCGCCCATCCCGCCGAACAAACCGCACAGAACGTTCGCAATACCCTGTCCTCGGCACTCCTGATTCGATCGCCCGCGAGTGTTCGTCAGTTCGTCGACAAGCGTGAGCGTCATCAGCGACTCGATCAAACCGACACCCGCAAGAATGATCGAGTACGGCAAGATGATCCACAGCGTTGCCAAACTCATGGGCGGCAGTTCCCAGGTCATCCAAACAGGCTTTGGCAGCCCTCCTGCGATGCCGACCTCATCTTCGTCAACCGAAGCGATCGCCTTCGACAGCTCATCGTCCGTCAGCGGCAAGATGACCCCGCCGCTTTCTACTATCACATCAACACCATCAGGTAACCCCTCCCGAGTGAACGCGACAACCGCACGATCCTTCTCTCGCTGAGCAAGTCTGACGGCTTCCGCTTTCGTCGAGTCGAGCAGCATGTCTCCCACCGTGAGCACAGGCTTCGTCGCCTCGTCTGTCGCATCGTTGTGAGCACCGCCAAAGCCGTAATTGATTCCCCAAGCCGCACCAGAGATGACGAGGATCGCGGCCAGTGATGATGGCACCACACGCGTAATCCGTGGCAAGAAAGCGATGATTGCCATCGTCAAAGCCACCAGCCCCAACATCAAATACAAGCGACCACCTGCCAGGAACGACATGTTTCCATCGGGCGAGAGAGTCTTGAAACTGCCGAACTGAGCCATGAGGATCACGATCGCGAGCCCGTTCACGAAACCGAGCATGACCGGATGCGGCACGATACGAATGAATCGCCCGAGCTTGAGCAAACCGACCACGATCTGGATGACACCGCACAGAACGACCGCCGGGAAGAGATAACCGATGCCATGCTCGGCAACCAGCGAGACAACAACCACTCCCATCGCGCCGGTTGCCCCTGAGATCATGCCGGGTCGCCCGCCAAGCACCGCCGTGACAAGACAGAGAATGAAAGCCGCGTACAACCCAACCAGCGGCGGCACACCAGCAAGAAACGCAAACGCAACCGCCTCAGGCACCAACGCCAGAGCCACAGTGAGCCCTGAAAGCACATCCGCTCTCACCGATCCACTCCGACCGGACCGCAAGCTTAGAAACTTATGTACACGATGAAAAATCGGAGACATTACTCGGCTCCCAGAACACCAACACAAACACAGACGACCCCGCTGCACCGGACAACGCTCGGTCATTGATCAAGCACCAATCGGCAAGTCATCGCACGGGATGGGAGCCAAAGAGCGGGCAGCATGATACCCCCCCTCTCCATGGGCCGCTTCGCATTCCTGAGATCCCTCAAGACGGCAGCACGCTCGAACCAAAAAGCTCTAAGAATCATCGATAAAACGAGAGAAGACTTCCCTATCACCTTCCCCGTACCAGGCGAGGACAAAGCGAACAAAGTAGCCATCGCACGAAGACAACCACAAGTGAACGCACAAAGGCGCAAATGGGCAACCTCGCCACATGCACTTCACCAGTTCGAAGCGCATCATGTGACGAAGCGTTGGATTCAAGTGAATACGATGCCGCAAATCGCGATCTATTTTCTATATATGAAATTCCATATTTTTATGGGCACTTATCCTACATCCTGCTAAGATGTCTTCTGTTACATGGATAGTGGATCGCTCGTGCGTTTCACATAGAGAAAAGAATCAGACTGAATCACGAACACCGCCAAAGACTTCCTGTCTTCTAGATGTCGTGCGCAGAAAGAATCACTGATTGTGCATCGGATTCGGCGCGTGCGCGATCGGTTCGTAAAAGCAGTCTCAGCTTGGAGAATGATTATGAGAAAGCAAGTAAGCACATTGACCTGCGCAACGGCGTTTGCTGTGCTCGGCTTAGCCGGGACTGCCAAGGCTCAAGCACCGACCGCAAGCGACTTCGACCAGCCGCAAATTTGGACGTGGGGCACAGAACCAGTTGACCCGGAAGGTCGATTCATCCGGATCGTCAAACCATATCTGCCCAGCGCTGGCATGACCGGATCGGATGCCGCCGACATCGCCTGCGATACCATTGTTTCTCGTGGACTACAGGAGGGAGAAGTAACGATCCTGATTCAGAACTTCGGCAACCGATTCGGCGGTGGATCAACCGTAAGAACCGATTTTTCTCGACATGACAACGACGCCGTTGTGTATCCAAACGTCTACAGCATCTCTCAGAGCGAGAGCAGGCTCAGCATTTACATGGCAAACGGCATCCCTCAAACTTTGTCTTGGGTCAATGCGTTTATCAC
>JBCDAP010000354.1:0-3151 GCA_039185335.1 Planctomycetota bacterium
AGGATCTCGATGATCTCGAACTCGATCGCGCCACGCGGCGCATCGACCTTGATCGTCTCGCCCACACGGGCTTTCAGCATTGCTTCGCCCATCGGCGAGTCAACGGTGACTTCGACGATGTCGCCCGTATCATTACCGGTGGCCTCACCGACAAGACGGAAGAGTTCTTCTTCGTCATCCGACAGATCGCGCAGCTTGACTGTGGCGCCGACGAACACCATGTCGTCGGGCAGCTGCCCCGTGTCGACCACCTTTGATGACGCCAGGCGTTCCTCGATCCGTCGGATCTCGGCTTCGTTCAGCCCCTGATCCTCACGCGCTGCGTGATACTCCGCGTTCTCTTTGAGGTCGCCCAGCTCCCGCGCTTCCGCGATCCGCTGCGTGATTTCTGCTCGTTTCGCCTTGTGCGCATCGAGCTTTTCCTGCAGGGTTTGTTTTTCTTCGGCGGTGAGGAAGTTCATATGGGCATGCTCTGATCAGAGGGACAATGGTCCTGGGAATGCGATCATTCCGTTCGAAAAGGGGGTAAAGACTCTAGGGGCGCGACCTCGCTTCATCCACAGCGGGCCTCTGTTTCTGATTGGCCATCCCGCTCGCCGCCATCAAGGCCGACCCGAGCACTCCGGGCCACCACATCGCGATGAGGTGGCCGCTTTCTGCTCGCGGCATGAGATTCCCTGGAGAATCGGTTACCGACCAGATCACCGTAAACGGTGACATTGTCGACAAAGCTGCTTGATCGATCGGCTTTCCATGCAAGGCGACCACGATCGCGAGTGTCCCGATCCCGAGCGCGATGCAAGCCAGCATGGCCCAGACCCGATCGACGATCGTTCCGGCAACGATGGCGAGGGTGACCAAGCCTGTGATAAGCATGACCCATCCCAGAATCGTGATCCACAGCACGAACGCGACATCGCCCGGCCAACTCGCCAGCATCGGACAAAGCAGCAACAAGGGCACCAACGGCATCAGGACCACCACCGCATCGAGCAGCCCAGCACGAACCGGATGCGGATCTGGCGCCTGAGAAAGACGGATCGCCGGATAGACGAGCACGATCCCTGCTAAAATCACCAGAAGCAGAGACCGAACCGCGACCTCTTGGATCTCGTGTCTCGTGTACCCCGCGCCGTTCACCACAAAGAGGGTAGCCGCGGCTGCGAAGAGCACAAAGCCGGTCCATAGCAACGCAAACACCCGAGGTTCTCCTCGACGGTGCTTCCACTCATCATCCTTCGCCTTGATGCCGGGTACGAACAGGAATGGTCCGAACCGGTACCCGCCGCGTTCTGGGTCGTACTCACCGAGCATCCTCATATCGTAGACAGCGTGACCACAAGCGTTCCGACTTTGTGCGATGTGGCATGGTTTGATCGCTGGTGCCTGAAGAACAACCGGCCAAGCCAGCTCTCATTGTTCCACTCAACGCCTCATCATCTTGTTCTTGGTCACCCGTTCTCCTTTGATGTTGATCACCAGATCGGGTTCATCCAGCCGAGAATTCGGATTCAGGACCAGCTGGAAGTTGTTCAGTTTCTGCTGATCGGATGTCTCGCCCGGAGCGTTTTCACCAATCCCGCGTCCCCAGACGAGGATGCCCTGCCGATCGGTGATGAGCCGAAGTCCTTGCGAATCGTAGTTGCTCAGATCGATCCCGATGATCGAGCGGAATTCCGGCAATGCAGACAGGAACACGAACAACTCGATCGCATCTTGCACATCACCACCGAGCCACTCCTCCCGGCGTGTGATCTGCCCATTCTTTTCAGGAGGGCCGAATGTCGGATTCTGGATTTGTAGCAGTTCGTTCAACGCCACATCCGCGCCTCTCGGCACTTCGAGCGCGTGCGCATCGGTCGAAATCAGCGTGGCAGTCCCGCCCTGTGGCTCGGACTCGATCACGATCGCGGCGTACACACGCTGGATCCCTTCCACTTTGATCCTGGCGATACCGTCTTGTGCAGGGAGACGACGAATCGATGTCACTTCCTCGAACCACCCCGAATCGAGCAAACGTTCGTGTGCGGCCTCGAGTGACCTATGATCGAGTGGGTTGTTCGTCACGATCTCGCCCAACCGATCAACAAGGTGTTGCTTGACCACAATCAGCAGCAGATCATCAGCCGGCGTGTCGCTCGGATTCGTCTTCGGGAGAGTCGTATCAAAGAGAAGATCGACACCAACAGGCGTTTCGACCGCTCGTTCGTGCGCCACCGCTTCTGACAATGGCTGACGCAGAAAAATCCATCCCACGACAACGCAAAGCACCACCACAGCCGACGTGAGCCGACCGCCCAGCTCGAACCACTCTTTCATCGTTCGCGCATCTGACTTTGCCGCTTTCGATTTCTTGGCTGTCTTCTTCTTTGTGGTCTTCCGTGCCATGTTGACCCTCTCAAGATCCATTCGCCATATTCAGGAGTGTGAGCACCAGCGTGTCCATATCGAGTCCGGCGTGCGCCGCCGCCATCGGGTACAGCGAACGTTCGGTAAACCCAGGCATCGTGTTGATCTCTAAGAATACCGCTTCGCTATCTTCCGCCAGCAGATAATCCACCCGCGCCAGATGACGAGCTCCGACCGACTCGGCAACAGCGCACGCATGGTCTTGCATCGCCTGCTGCGCATCGCTCGGCATCTCTGAGCCGGGTGTGTACACCGTGTCGTCTCGCGCGTACTTCGCTTCGTAGTCGTAGGTCGCGACCGCCGATTTAATCTCCACGGGCGGAAACGCGCGGAAGCCCGCCGGCGTCTGCATCACCGCGATCGTGAACTCACGCCCACGGATCATTGCTTCCGCCATGTACACTACGTCGGTCGCCTTAACTGCTTGCAAGGCCCGATCCGCGTCTTCCTGTGTCTCCACAAAGTGCAGCCCGATCGAAGACCCCTCCTTGATCGGCTTGACCACACAAGGAACGTCGATCGGCAAACGCTCATCACTCGCATCAACCACCTTGGTTTCAAGAACAGTCACGCCGAAGGCTGAAGCGGATTCGCTCGCACGCTCCTTCGAAGCGCCCTTGTCCATAGCGATCTCTGACGCCCGTGCACCACACCCAACAAACCTGATCCGCCCTCTCGTTTCTTCTTCGAGCATCTCCAGCAGATGCTGCAGCCCGCCGCCTTCGCCCCACGCACCGTGCAG
>JBCDAP010000355.1:0-3148 GCA_039185335.1 Planctomycetota bacterium
GGACATCACGCGCCCGAGGCGGGATTGCATCGCCTCATAGGCCTCAACGGCCCCTGCCAGCCCCGCGCCGCCGAGCCCTACGAGGGCAAGCTCGCAGGCATCGCTTCGTTTAGAGATGGGGCGAAAGGGGCGTTCGACAGCACAAGAACGGTATGTCTGGGAAACGCTGCCCTGGGCTGAGCGCGTGCTGCTCAACAACACGAACAGTGTCGGCGAAGGGATTGATCTGGTACAGGAGGGGTAGCAATCAGCCTCGCTTATGCCGCCATTCCGCCCTGCCAATCGGTGTCTTCCTCGGTGTCATCGACGAAGAATCCTGACCAAGGCGCGTCCGCTGGGTCGGCTCTGTTGTGAACACGGACGACGCGAGCGAGTTGCTCCGCGAAGACGTCACGGAGAATCTCGAGTTCGGGGAGCATCGATTCGGTGAACGGCTCGCGTTCGTCGCGGAAGAGGAGCACCACAGCCATGCAGCGCTCTTGGCTGTGCACGGGGAAGACAATGACCTGTGATCCTGCGACCCATGAGGCATCATCGCCGAGGTGTTCGCTGAGTTCGTTGGGCTTCAGGAAAGTGAGCTCGTCGGTGTGCTCGAAACGTGCCGGGACGATATCAGCGAGATGATCGAGGACCATGTCGGCGTTCTCGCGCTCGACGTCGTAGTTGATGTAGGCACCGAGGGCGTAGTCTTCCTGACCTGTCGGAAGGAAGACAGCTGCATTCGTCGGCCCGATCTTCCGGAGCAAGTGCTCAAGAAGCATGCGAAGAACGTTCTCGATATCGAGCTCGCTGCGGATCGCTGACCCGAACTCGGAGGCCATGGTAAAGGTCGAGAGTTGGCCAGAGAGTGTGCGAAAATCCGGAGCGTCATCGTTGGGCGACTCGATAGGAAGCAACGCATTCTTCTGAGCTTCATCGCGCTCCGCGGTGAGACGCTTGCAGATGCGTTTGAGACGGGTGACACGCCGAGCTTGGTGGCGGATCGCGATCGCTTGGCTCGCTGCGGAACGGACGCGCTCAAGGAGTTCGGAGACAACATAGGGTTTCACGATGATGTCAATCGCACCGCGACGCATCGCTTCGAGGGTGGTCTTAGGATCGAGCTGGGAAGCGGTCATGATGACGCGCGTAGGCTCACCCGAGTGCGCACGCTGCTCCGCGAAGTCGAAAGCGGTGTCCTGATTGGATGCCATGTCCACAAGGAGGACGTCATACTCGTTATTCGGAAGTGCTTTGTGGGCCTCGGCGATGGTGGCGGCATGGTCGCAACGGATCCCCGCTGCATGAAGGGTCCGCACAACCTCATGCCGTGCGGCTTCATTGCTATCAACACAGAGCACCGAGAGGGGCTGATTGTTGAATGTCTTCTCGCTCATAGCGCCTCCTGCGAGCCTCCGGGCTCACGCGGCGCGCTCCTGCGCTGGGCGTTGTGAGCCGGTGCGCCACGCATCGAGTGTGATCGAAACCCGCGTTCCATCGGGGGTCCGAGCAAGCTCGACGAATCCACCGTGCATCTCCGCGATACGCCTTGCTTTGGCGAGCCCAAGGCCGGTTTGTCTGCCGGCCTCTTTGTCGGAGAAGAACGGATCGCACGCGTGGTGCAATGCATGATCTGTCAGACCGACACCGTCGTCGGTCACCGAAATCTCAAGTCGGTCACCATCGACACGGACCTGAGCGCGGACTTCGACCCCGGTGGTGGGGGAGGCTTCAATTGCGTTGGCCATGACCTCGGTGAGGGCCATAGCAAGCGATTCTTCGTCCGCATAAATCACTTCGGCGACCGGATCGATCGTGATCCCGATCGGGGTCTCCTGGGCATTGAAATTGCTTGAATCGTCAGAAAGCATGGTTTCGCCCACGCCAAGGCGATCATGAGCGGCTTCGGCCGCTCGTTCGACAAGGAGTGCGAGGTCGACCTGGGTCCGTCTTGCCTCGGGAGGTGAGGCGAAGAAGTGGAGCCCATCGATCAACGCGGAGAGGCGGTGAGCGGCGCTGACGATCTCAGAAAGCGGTTTTTGGTTCTCGGGCTCTTTGATCCGTGAAGAGAGCAGTTGCGACTTGCCGGTGATCACGGTGAGCGGATTGTTCATCTCATGGGCCGCACCCGACGCGAGCTCCCCCAAGCGGGCGAGGGATTCTGCTTCAACGAGGCGAGATTGCATGTCGGTGAGCCGGCGGTTCGAGTCGGCGAGCTGCTCGCTGACGGCGCGAAGACCGGATTGTTGCGAGGCCGCCGCCACCGTTGTCGCCCAAGTGGACGTCACCGCGTGCACAAGTGTTTCGTGTTGCAGAGCCGTGTGGGGATCGGCATCCATGAGGAGAACGACTGTGGGACCCCAGCCAGCAACCATGGGGACGACCTGAAGCTCCGCTCGTTGAGCGGTCGGAGAGAGTTGATCGGTGATCGCACCAAGATGTGTTGCGTGGCGAACGCCCGGACGGATGAGTTCTTCGAGATCAGGGACGTGGCTCGGGTCTTTGTGAACGAGTTGCTTCGGTGGCCTGAGGGCTTCGCCCTTGGCGTTGAACTCATACGCGTGCCATGACGCAGCCGGCCTGGTTTGAACAAGACCGATGATCGTATCGGCGTTGATGAGTTCTGAGGCCGAGCGAGAGACACGGGCAAGGGCGGAGGCCATGGAACGCGCCGGCCTCCTCCTCAAAGTGCCGGACTGGTGGAAAGGGGGTCAAGCCTCCCGCCCTCAGGTCAACATTCAGCTCGATGTGCCTTCGAAAAGCAGGGTCGGTCTTGACGCCCTCCTCCGTTTCCAAGTCCTCCTCACCCTCCAAAATGAAACACTCAGTCCAGAAGAGATCGACCGCATTCTCGAAGCGGAGGGGAACCTGATTTCGTTAAAAGGACAGTGGGTAGAGGTGGACGCCATCAAACTACGCCAGGCTCTGGCTCAGTGGCGGCGCGCGGAACTGGCGCAGACGCAAGCGGGCATCCCGTTTCACACCGGCATGCGTCTCCTCGCGGGCCTTCCGGCTCTCGGGCAAGGTACCTCTCCCCTCTCTTCCCTCTCGCAAGAGCACCGGGAGTGGACCCAGTTTTCCTCCACCGGAGAACTCGCCGACCGTCTCTCCCTCCTCCGTTCGCCGCATGATGCTCATCCTGCGCCCCCCACCTCCTTTCGGGCATCCC
>JBCDAP010000356.1:0-3078 GCA_039185335.1 Planctomycetota bacterium
GCAACAGCGCATCGTCGATATTGTCAGGCGTCTGGAAGAGGCGGGCGAGATCATTATCGCGGGTCGTGGTGGCACCGAAGAACTGATTGTTTAAAGAGTAGAGGTGTATCTTGCCGGTTATTCGTCATGATGAAGCCGAGTCGATGGCACGCGAAGCGATCGTGCTGGATCTTGGTGATCTTCAGCGCCACGCAGAGCTTTTGCGTAAACGTGCGGAGGAGCAAGCGGAAGCCATTGTTGTCGAGGCACGCGAGGAGCGGAGAAAGCTGCTGGATGGTGCGGAGAAAGAGGGGTATGCCAAAGGCTTTGCCGAAGGGAAAGAGGTCGGGCTTCAGGATGGTCGCAAGGAAGGGCACGCTGAAGCAGCGAAACAGACGCTCGCAGATGGTGCATCGGTTTGCGCCTCTTTGAGCGAGGCTTTGGGCGGATTCGAGGCGACACGAGAAATATTGATGTCGGACGCAAGGCAGGACCTGGTGGCGTTAGCGATTGCCATCGCCCAGCGGGTGTTACACAAAGCTGTGGAACACGATGCAGAAGCGGCGATCGCTCAGTTGGAAGCCGCCTTGTCGACGGTCCTCGAGCCGACAAGATTGATTATTCGGATGAATCCTGGCGATGTGTCGACCGGGGAAGAGATCCTGGGCGATTTGATGCAGAAGTACCATCTTTCGGCGCATGCGGAAATCATGGGTGATGAGCAGGTGTCTCGAGGGTCATGCCTGGTTCGCACGGACCGTGGGCAGATCGATGCGGTGATCGAGCATCAGCTGGCGCGTGTTGCCGAGGCGCTGGTTCCTGGCTTGCATGATGAGAGCAAGGAAGCAGAATGAACTCGCTTTCGGCGGCGATGGAACGTTTGGCTTTGGTCGAGCCGCTCGATATCCGAGGGAGCGTTGCTGGGCTCAAAGGTCTTACCTTGCTGGTGGATGATCTTCCGGCTTCGATCGGCTCGCTTGTGCGCATCGATACAAGCATCGGCCCGCGACGTGGTGAGGTCATCGGGTTTGAGGGATCTCGAGCGATTCTGATGATGCTGGATAATGCCGCGGGTGTTCGCTCGGGGGATGTCGTGACGCTGATCGAGACGTCTCCCACCATTCCGGTTTCGCCGAATCATCTTGGGCGGGTAATCAACGCGATGGGTGATGCCATCGATGGGAAGGGGGCGGTTCGTGAGACTTCGCCCAGGCTGCTGTACCCGCCACCTGCCAGCGCGATGTCGCGAGGAAGGGTGACAAAGCCTTTGGCGACGGGCGTGCGTTCGATCGATCTGATGACCACCGCGGCGCAAGGTCAGCGGCTTGGCGTGTTCGCCGGACCGGGTGTTGGTAAGAGCACACTGCTGTCTTCGATTGCGAAGCGAGGCTCCTCGGATGTTTCGGTCATTGCGCTCATCGGCGAGCGAGGTCGTGAAGTGCGCGAGTTTGTTGAGGAGGCACTCGGGCCTGAAGGTCTGGCTCGTTCGGTGGTTGTGGTTGCAACAAGCGACGAGAGTCCATTGATGCGTGTGCGTGCGGCTGCAACCGCGTGCTCGATGTCGGAGGCGTTTGCTGATGCGGGTGCCGACGTGACGCTGATGATCGACTCCGTGACAAGGCTGGCGCATGCTCAGCGTCAGATCGGATTGTCCGTTGGTGAGCCGCCGGCGACGAAGGGATACACGCCGAGTGTGTTTTCGTTGCTTCCGGTGATCTTGGAACGGGCAGGCGTGAGAGAAGGGGGCGGTTCGATCACGGGCTTTTATTCGGTTCTGGTCGAGGGTGATGACATGACCGAGCCGATTTCGGATGCGGTGCGCGGGATCTTGGACGGCCACATCGTGCTGTCCAGAAAGCTGGCACAACGTGGGCACTTCCCGGCGATCGATGTGCTGGACTCGGTGAGCCGATTGGCTGATGAGGTGTCAGGTGAATCTCATCAGGACGCACGTTCGCTGGTTAAGCAGCTGCTCTCGGCCTACGACGAGGCGGAAGAGTTGATCCAGATCGGTGCATATGCAAAGGGATCGAACCAGCGAACAGATTTGGCGATCGAATTCAAGGATCGGATCGATGGTCTGCTCAGGCAGAAGCGTGATGAGGTCGACAGCTTCGACGGCGCGGTCGCCAAACTGATCGCCTTGGCGAGTGAGATTGCGACGCTGGTGCAAGATCCGAGTGGAGGAGGGAACAGGAAGCGTTCGGGCCAGCCGGATCGGGCGGGGATGTGAGGTAAAAGGTGGGTGTGTTCCGATTCAAACTAGATCCACTCCTCGAGCTGCGTGAGCGTGAGGAGCGTGACGCGCAGCTTGCGTTGGCCGCGGTGCAGGCAGAGGCGGATGAGATCGAAGCGGAGATTACCGGGGCTCAGCGGGCGATTAATCAGCTGAAGGAAGATTTACGGTCTGTGATTGGTGTTGGGCCGGTGCAGGTACGGCAAGTGGGGCGTCAAGCAGCGGCAACTTTGACCAAGCGTGCTCGCACGCAAGAAAATGCCTTACGGCTTGCAGAGGTGTACCGACGAGTCGAAGCGGCGCGGGGATTGCTTGTTGAAGCAGCGCAGCGTCGACGAGCGGTCGAGCTGTTGAAGGAACGGCGCCTCGAAGCGTTTCGTCGAGCCGAGATGAAGCGCGAGAACGAGGAGCTCGACGATCTCGCGGCACGTGCGTTTCGACGCCGACGAGATGAGGATCAAGGCTGAACGGGATCTCACGCATGGGACGCAACCTCTGGCTCATCTTGTCGTTGATGTCAATCATGAACATCGTGGCGCTGCTGGTTCTGGCCGGCTGGCTCCAAGCCACCAATCGCTTAAGCGGTGAAAGGCTGCAAGAAGTGCGCTCGATCTTTGCGCGGTCTGTCGCGCAGCAAGAGTATGACGAAGACCAAGAGGCAATAGAGGCAGCACGCCAAGCCGAGATTGATGAGGCCCAAGCCCGCGTTGGCACGACACCACTTTCGTCTGAGCAGCGTTTCAGTATCGTGAGCGAGTACGAGAAAGTTCGCCGTGCCGAGCTGGAGCGGATGCAGGAGGAGACTCGGAGGCTCCAGCAGACGCTCGCTGCCGAGCGGGCGGATCTTGAATGGGAAAAGGCAA
>JBCDAP010000357.1:0-3065 GCA_039185335.1 Planctomycetota bacterium
AACAATTTTAATTGCAATGGTATAAATCCGAACCTGTCCTGAATGAAATGGTTTCTGCATTGCTCGCAGGGACTCGGCTCGATGGAATGCTGATTGCATTTTCTTGCGATCAGTAAAAAGTGCCGCCTATTGCCGGTACCTAAGAGACTGCGCGATCCATTGGGCAGTGTTCGCAGGCCTTGAGTTACCGCACCTCCGGCTCAAGGAAATTCTGAGAGTCCCAGTTCAGCGGATTACGTCCGAGTGCAATCTGTACCGGGTCGTACTTCCCTTGCGGGATGTTGGACGACGTGCAACTCATGCACTTGCGACGGAATGCTTGCTGTGCTCGGCGACAAGTGCACGAACACCAGTTCAGAGTCTGCCGGCACCGCAGAAGGGTGCAAGGAGAAGCATGTGGAGACGCATACTTCGGCAGAGATCCTGTGGTCCACAAAATCTTGAAGTAAGTGATTTGTGAAAAAGTATCCGCAGCGATCATGGGCACTATTCGATGATTGTGTGCTCTTCTTCGATTAGGTATCTCTTCTCTTTATTCATATAATCATTGAATGTCTGACCAGTCAGAATTTCTTAGACCGAAAGAAGAAGTAGGGCGAAACTTTCGTCGATCCAAGTGCCTTTGCGTTATGGGAGTGTCGGGTTGCGGAAAATCAACTCTTGCAATTCGCTTGGCGGACCGGCTTGGGTTGACGTTTTTGGAGGGTGACGCTTTCCATTCCGAAGAGAACAGGAAGAAGATGGGCGGCGGGGTGCCACTTACGGACACCGATCGTGCTCCGTGGGTGAGTGCGATGTGTGCCGCGATCTCGGATTCTTCCGAACTCGAGGTTGGGGGATGTGTGCTCGCTTGCTCGGCGTTGCGAAAAGAGCACCGACAGAGGCTGACCTCGGCCGGTATTGAGTTGTTTCTTCATGTCACCGGTGATCCAGAAATCATCAGAACGCGGCTGCGGGCTCGAGAGCAATCGGGACACTTCATGAAGGCATCGATGCTAGAGAGCCAACTCGAGGCTCTCGAACTTCCGAAGTCGGACGAGAGGGTGATCGATATCGATGTTGCGGCAGATCCAGAGACTCAGCTTCGTCGAGCTATTGAGATTGTTCAGCAGGAAATGAACAACAGAAGCGATCGCTGAGATCAGAGCATGAGGCCCTGGTCACTCCGCCTTCTGAGTAAAAGCGCCGAGCTGGTTGTTTGGCTCAGCAAAGGCATGTTGGCTATCGATAGAAAGCTCGAATGACCCGGCTGAAACATCGAATATGCCGTTCGTGTGGTTCACGGTTGGAAGCTTCCGAAGGAACTCGTCCACTGTATCTTGGCTTGACGAGGCATAGATCGCTGTGACCAATGTGGTTCTTCCGGGCTCAAGCGTGCATTCGAGCAAAGGGACGCAAGCGCGAGGGAAGTAGAGATTTGTCCCCGGGTCCGACCGGAGTGTCGAGGGTTGGCGTGAAGGGATATCCAGGCTGAAAATCGCTGAGGTCCCTTGCTGGGACCAGATCGTGACCGCGTTCTGCTCAAGATGATCATTCACAGATGATGCGCTCTCGGCAAACGGTTGCGCGAACCCGCCTTCGATGCATTGGCACTGTCTCTGCACCTCAACGATGTGTATCCGTAGATGGAATCGATTGATCGGAATGAGGAGAGTTGAGATCGATGCAACACGACCCGCGTTCCATTTGGTGGCGTTGTACTGGTTTGTGGTGTAAGCGAATGTGCAAGCGTCTCTCATGATCCAAGGTGTATCGTGTCCCTCGGAGAAGCAGAGCGCGTTGTCGGGGGCGAGTTGGCTCGGTGTTCGCGAATCGGATAGGACGGAGAATGCGAATCGTGACGAGTAGGCAAACTTGCTGTACTTGGCAGTGATGGAACGCATCTTTTTTTCGCCACGCTGTCCCCCGGTCAGAAGTGTCGTGTCGCCCTGGGAGCGGACAAGGATCGCGTGGGCGCTCGGTTGTGGATGAATGCAGTCCTTGCCGGTGTCTGGGTGCGGAAGCTCGCGTTCGTGCCAAAAGGCGTGCGAAGGCGAGATGGCCAGCGGGAGGAAAGATTTCATGCACCAGTAAGGACTCGATGAGGAGTTGTATTGCTCGCTCATGAGTTCAGACGGGTAGGTGTAGCCAACGGTGAGGACGCCTTGTTGATCTGCGATGGGCTTCGTCCCCCACCATCGCATGTGCCTGGCCCAAAGGCCGCGGACTTCTCCCCATTGCATTCCTTGGGGCAGTGTGTCCGCGAAGGCAAGTGCGCCCCAAAAAGCGCATGTTGCGAATCGGTAGGTCAAGCTCCTGCCGAAGGGGATTGCCGAACCGTCGTCGGCGAACCACGATTGATAGTCGTGGGCGAATTGCGCTGCTCTTGCACGGAATCGTTCTGCTCTTTCACGATGACTGTCGGGTGCAATCTTGAAAAAAATCAGCGCGTAATAGTGCATTGCCATCGGGATGTAGTAGTCGCGCTGCTCTTTGTGGCCGTCGGCGTACCATCCGTTTGAGAGTGCGCACGACTCGAGAAAGTCAAGATCGTCTTGCAACTCCGTATGGTCTATATCAACATCGCAACGCTCGAGGGCCAAAGCCGTGAAGACCTTGAACCAACGCCAGTTGTTGGAGTGAGCTTTGCATTCGGCGATAGGTTGAAGCCAATCGGTGAGCGGCCGCCTTGATTCTTTCGTGGTGAGCTCGTTGGGGATAAGGAGAGAGGCGAATGACAAAGCAGCGGCTTCGACGATTCGCTGGTCGTAGTCTCGTGGATCGCCCCAGTAGCCGGGCTTTGTGTCATCGGCACCGCGACGGGCGGCTTCAAGGAAGTGTTCTGCCTCGGGCCACTCGTATCCGCCTGCGAGCAGCGGCGCGATGCCCCAGAGCGGGCGGCATATCCCCTCGCATCCGGCTGCGAGTTGATCGAAATGGGCTTGCTTCGGGCCTGGCGAGCATCGTTCCGGATGCTTGCCAGGCCCGAAGCAAGCCCATTTCGATCAACTCGCAGCCGGATGCGAGGGGATATGCCGCCCGCTCTGGGGCATCGCGCCGCTGCTCGCAGGCGGATACGAGTGGCC
>JBCDAP010000358.1:0-3063 GCA_039185335.1 Planctomycetota bacterium
GCCAAACTGCTTGGCGGTTGCGATCGCAGCCCTCACCTGGCGCTTGCTAGCCACTCCCCTAAACGCCTCAAATAGCGACTCTCGACTTCTGAAGTACGCAAGGATCTCGGCCGTCGGACGCTTCCTGAAATGAGCAAGAATCCAGAAGCCTGATTCGCACTGATCTACCTACCTTTGGTTCTGATAGTGGCCGACGACGGAAGCGTCGATCGCGAGAGACGTTTCTATCTGCCTAAGGAGACTCGATGACAATCAAACGATGCCCGTGTGTGACCGGGAAATCAAGGATGAGGCGGTCAAGGTACGAGCAAGCAACTAGGAACTCACTGCCTACAGCAACGACTGCACGGAGAAGGTGAAAAGAAATTCGGCGAAGTATGTCGGTCGTACGAACCGAAGTCCGCTCCGCAAGCAACGGATGCAGTATCTGTATCACCTACATAAATAGGATTTGGCATGTCATCGATTCGCAAAGAGATCACCGTCTCGGTCCCGGCTGCTGTCGCATGGGACGCGGTCCGGGACGTCGGGTCCATACACACGCGGCTCGCCCCCGGCATGGTGACGAACACAACGCTCGAAGACGGCGGCGCGGTCCGCGTTGTTACTTTTGCTGATGGCCTCGTGCTCAAGGAACGCATCATCTCAGTGGACGACAACGCTCGGCGGCTGGTCTGGTCGGTCGTCGGCGATCCGTTCGAGCACCACAACGCTTCCGTACAGGTTATTGGTGATGACCAAAGTTGCCGCGTGGTATGGACCGCCGACCTGCTCCCGCACGAACTTACCGAGACCGTTGCCGCGATCATGGAGCGGGGCCTGAGCCTGACCAAACAGACACAAGAGGCTGCAGCCATCTCTGCGGGCGTTGCCGAAGGTAAGCCGGCGTTTATCAAGGCGCAGAACGTGTTCTGCTCGACAGACCGACCGACGCTGCACCACGTCAGTCTGTTCGTGTCGGACCTAGAGGCATCGATCAAGTTCTACACCGCCGGGCTCGGGCTGACCCTGCGGGAACGGTTTGAAGACATCACTGGACAGCGTGCCGGCGAGGAGTTCCCATTCAAGGTGGCAAGCGTGTTCTTAGAGGCTGGGGAAGAGCGATACGTTGAATTACACCCGGCCGGCCAGGGGGCCATGGTGCCGCCCGGATTCCCGCTAAAACATCTCGCCCTTGGCGTAGCGGACGTGGATAGCGCTTACACTCGGTCCCTTTCCGCCGGGGCATCGGCGATCGACATCCCGATACCCGATCAACACTGGGACGGCACCCCCCTCAACGTGCTCATGTCGGGCGAACACTCGGAGCCTATGCGTATGGCATTTCTGCAGGGACCGGACGGTGAGTTGATCGAGCTCTATCAAGCAGCCGTGACGAGTTGATCCACGAAGCAACTAGCAAGTCAGCCTTGCTGGTGTGCCATTGGAAGCCGATATCATGCCCGAACCAGATCCAACAAAGATCAAAGCCTTTGCATCACCACAAGATCTCTGCCATTGGCTCGAGGCAAACCATGCCACCGAAAACGAACTTTGGGTGAAGATGTTCAAGAGGAAGACTGGCATAGCAAGCGTGAGCTGGGATGAAGTCGTCGCTGAAACGCTGTGCTGGGGATGGATTGATGGCATGAAGAAATCGATCGACGATAAAGCTTATCTCCAACGAATAACTCCAAGAAAGGCTCGAAGCAGTTGGTCGAAGAAGAATACGGAACACGCGGAGCGCTTGATTCGCGAAGGTAAAATGCGAGAGCCCGGACTCGAACAGGTCCTTGCCGCAAAGGCGGATGGGCGCTGGGAAGCCGCCTATGCCCCAGCAAGCGAAATGAAAGTTCCAGATGATTTCTTGGCGGCATTGGACAAAAACGCAAAGTCGAAGCGATTCTTTGAGTCACTGGGTAAGTCAAACAAGTATGTGATCGCTTACGGACTCTCGACTGCCAAGAGACCTGAAACGAGACAGAGACGGTTTCAAAAATTTCTGAACATGCTGGCTCGCGAAGAGAAGCCAGACTTCGGCTTCAAAAAGAGCAAAAAACCATAAGTCACCGCCGCATACGGAATCGCGAGCCGTGCCAACTGGCAAGACCGATCACTGAAGGAATAATGGGTGAACGAGAAAGCCCTTTGGCGTACTCATCTCAGGGTTCGATCTCTCAGAAAGTGGGAGTGACGGTACAGTTCACGCATGAAGATTGCGATCATTGGAGGCTCATACGGTGGGCTTTGCGCCGCTCTCGCCCTGCGTTGCGTAGGGCACGATGTTGAGGTCTTTGAGCGTGCAGCTGATTTTGACCGCATAGGTGGCGGGATTGTCGTGCAGCCTGACTTTGCCGAATATCTCGAAGCATTCGGATACGCCAAGCCGGAGTCGGCGGCAGTGCCGACAACTAGGCGACGTATTCTCGCGCGCGACGGCTCGATCACTGCAACAAGCAGCGATGCCACCTTCTACACTTCCTGGGACACGCTGCTCCGGTCACTCCGCGACGCGTTCGATTCAGCTCTCCTCCACAACGGCATGACACTGACCGCCTTCCACGAAGAGCCTGACACCATCACCTGCGAGTTCGAGAACGGAGAGCATCGACCATACGATCTCCTCGTCGCTGCCGACGGCATCGGCTCTCTTATACGCAGGAGAGTTCTGCCATCGCTCGAACCCGAGTACGCCGGATATGTCGGCTACCGCGGCCTCCTGCCGGAAAGAGCCCTCACTGCTGCACAGCTTGACCTGATCCGCGACAGCTTCGTGCTATACGGCTACACAAAGTCTCACATACTCAACTACCTCATCCCGAGCGAGTCCGGATCGACAACGCCCGGTGAACGGCGGTGGAACTGGGTGTGGTACGTATCACACGCTCCTGACGAACTCAACTCGCTGCTAACCGACCGAATCGGTCACCGTCACCGCGTTTCACCATCCGTCAGCTTCTTACCGCTCCACAGGGCCTTCCAGCGTGGGTTGTCAACTTCTGCCCCAAGCCCGGGCGTTTCGGCATGTTCGTAAAACTGCAGTCCATAGATGTCATTGCCGTTGGCCTCTAGCGCGATAAAGCC
>JBCDAP010000359.1:0-3059 GCA_039185335.1 Planctomycetota bacterium
CAACGATTGGTGGCTGCAGACCAAAGAGCGTTTGGCAGGGTTGTGTCGTATGTCTTTGAACATAGTTCGATTGGTAGATCGACCAGTCCGCAAGCTGACTGATCTGATGATTCACATCGTCCATCTCGTAGACTTTGACGACCGCTCGGCCTCGGCCATCGAGTCGGTGAACGATCGGAACACCGCGATCTTTGAGCCTTCTCACTGAGTCGATCGGCGTTGCCCATTGAACGAGTAGAGCGGCATCGAGATCTGGCGCTTCTGGATCGAGTGTCCACTCGATGTTGTTTCTATCGAGATAGGTCGTGAGAGATTTCGAGAATGGGAAGACCGTATTGGTCTTGTCATAACCGGGCGCTTTGTCGAGATAAATGCGCATGCGTGCTCCAGATAGCAACCGCTCTGATCTTGTTGGCAGACGAGAATCGGACAGCCGCGGTACGAAGGTGTCGATTCATTCCGCTTGTTTCCCTAGCCCCCCAAGGCTGGCGGTCCAAAGGGGCGAATTTTGCGGATTGCATCGGAATTCGTGTCTTGGCCGTAGTGTCTGGATATGACAAGCTCTTCCAGCGGTCCGGGCGGCGTGGTGCACAGCTATCAGGGGTATGACCCCAAGCGTTTTCCGTCGCCTTCGGAGCCGGGCGGGGGCGGGCTTGCCAATGCGGCGATGGAGCACATGCTTCGGTATGGCTCGACGCGGCGGCTGACCGACGAGGAGCTGGCGAACGCGATCAAGCTCGATCCGTCGCAGATCGCGGGGCTTGGGCCTTCGCTGGAATCGATGCGGGCGCTGCTCGAAGAGCGGCGGCGGAAAATCCTGGCGACCTACGACCCGAAGACCGCGGTGCGTGAAGGCGAAGCGGCGTTTGCCGGCCGATCGTCGGAGATCAAGCCGCCCAAGCGGTTCCGCGAGGACTTTGACAAAGCGATCCGCAACGAGCAGCTCGCGGAGCTTGAGCACCTGTGGTATCGGGCTGAGCGAGAGGACCGCGAGTTTTCTCGCGAGGTGCTTGGGCTGATGAACGCGCTCGGGCAGTTGTACGAGTGCGAGGAACTGAGCGCGAACTGGGCGTTCACCGGCCGCGAGCCTTTGACGGTGGAAGATGCGATCGATGTCAAAGAGGAGCTCGAGACGATCGAGAAGCTGTTGAAGCAGCTCGAAGAAGCGGAGAAGGACGCGAACCTGGCGGTGATCGATCTCGACGAGCTCAGGGAGTTTGTGGGTGAAGCGGACATCGATCAGCTCAAAGCGTTTGGGAAGCGCATCGAAGAGATGATGCGTGATCAGGCGGAACGAGAAGGTTTGGAGCGGAACGCCGACGGCAGCTATGGGCTGACACCCAAGGCGTACAAGGTGTTTCAAGGGCAGTTGCTCGACGAGATCTTTGGGGCATTGGAAGCCGGGCGGAGCGGGCGTCACGAGGGGCCCGTGCAAGGCGAGGGGGTTGTAGAGCTGCCTCGGACGCGTGGGTATGAGTTTGGGGACTCGGTCTCGCACCTTGATGTGTCGCAGAGCGTGGTGAACGCAGCGGCTCGGCTAGCGGGCGAGGAAGGTGAGAAGTCTGGTCCCCTGCGGATGCGGCCGGAGGATCTGGACATTCATGAGACGCGGAACACGCCGAAGTGCGCCACCGTGGTGTTGATGGACATGTCTGGGTCGATGCGACAGATGGGGCAATATGTCGACTGTAAACGGATGGCGCTGGGGCTGGATGGGTTGATCCGCAGCGAGTATCCCGGCGATTTCTTGCGGTTTGTTGAGATCTATAGCTTGGCTCGTGTGGTGCCTCGGGCGGAGTTGAGCGAACTGCTGCCGAAGCCGGTGGCGATGCGAGATCCGGTCATCCGGTTGCGCGCGGACTTGAGCGATCCGGATGTTTCGGAGGAAATGCTGCCGCCCCACTTCACAAATATTCAGCGCGGATTGCAGATGGCTCGACAGTTGATGGCCGGGCAGGATACGCCGAACAAGCAGGTGTTTTTGATTACCGACGGGCTGCCGACCGCACACTTGGAAGCCGGGACGGGTAAGGATGAAGGCAAGCAGTTCTTATACCTGCTGTATCCGCCAGACCCGTTGACTGAGCGGGCCAAGATGCGCGAGGCGATGGCGTGCAATCGAGAGGGCATCACGATCAACATCTTCCTGATGCCCAGTTGGAACCAGAGTGAGGACGACATCGCGTTTGCTCAGCGGCTTGCCGAGCAGACATCCGGGCGGGTGCTGTTTACCGGCGGGAGCGATCTGGATCGTTTTGTGCTCTGGGATTATGTCAGCCAGCGGCGGCGGGTGATCGGGTGAGCAAGCTGGCTCGGTTCTTGCTCTGATGTATCTGATGGGATGAGTGCAGGTATGGCTGAGACGCTTGAGGAATTGCAGCGTCGGTATCCGGGAGCGGCGTGTTCTTCGTTCGGAGATAGTCGCGAACTAAGTGATCGGCTGCTGTCGTTGATTCTGAGCGGGAAGAAGGTGGCGACCTGCTCGGCGTTGCGTGACCATGACGCGACGGATGGGCCGCTGCCACAGGCGAGGGATCGAGGGATCGTGCTCAGCTGGGACGATGAGCCCGTCGTTGTGACCGAGTTGACGGAGGTTACGACCCGGCGGTTCTGCGATGTCGATCCCGACTTTGCTCTCGCTGAGGGTGAGAACGAAACGCTCGAGGGATGGCGAGTAGATCACCGGGCTTTCTTCGAACGCAACGGCGGATTCTCGCCGGAGATGGTGCTGGTGTGCGAGCGATTTCGGGTGATCGAGGTTGTCGGCGAGTGAGGCAGGGGCTCATCGGAGGCTGACTGCTGGGTTGCATCGGGCTTTGAACACTCGCTCATAATAGGTCGAAGGCTGTAATCGATAGCTCTCAGGACGAGTTAAATGGATGGGCAGCAGGTCTCAATTCTTCGTGACAGAATCACCTTGATTCTCTACAAGGCCTCAAGTATTTTAACGGATGAAATATCGTTTCGTATGTGAAGCGTGAGCGATATCGTGAATCTGCGTACTACACGATGCGTGTAGGGCGTTGACGGATCGTCATGAAGAGGGAGGGCGCCGTGGG
>JBCDAP010000360.1:0-3059 GCA_039185335.1 Planctomycetota bacterium
CTCAAGCGTTTTGGGATGCTGATGCATCACGTCCTCGAGGATGCTCGTTGCCAGGGCTAAGTCGGACGAATACGCGACACCGAAGGTAAGATCGACGCGTCGTGTGTTCTTGCCCGTGACGTTGGTGATCACGCTGTTCCAGATCTGGTTGTTGGGCACAAGCATCAGCTGGTTGTCGAACGTCAGCACGGTCGTCGAAACGAGATTCATCGCTTCGACTTTTCCGAACACACCGCCGGCATCGACAACATCGCCTACGTCGAACGGCCGATTGAGCAGGATGAGTATGCCGCTCGCAAAGTTGCTGAGCGTTCCCTGGAGAGCGAGACCGATCACGAGCCCCGTTGCTCCGATCATCGCGAGCAAAGGGCCTGTATCTACGCCGACCGCTCCAGCCGCGATGACGACACCAATGATGATGGTGACCTTCTCGACGATGCCCGCGAGCACAGGTCCGAGCAGGGTCGAGGACCGCGGGATGCGGCGAGATGCGTATCGAGTCACAAGACCGGCCGCACGTCCGAGCAGCCAGAAAGCCACGATGATCGCGAAAAAGACGATCACATTCCGGAGGACCATCCTTCCGCCGCTGGGGCTTGAGGTCCATTGGATGAGCTGCGCTCTCAGCACCGTCAGGTCAGAGAAGTTGAGCTTTCGCCCTGTAGATGAAGCGATGTAATCCACGAAGGGCTGCGCATCGCCGCCGCGACGCTTCGCGATCTCGATCGCGGCTTTCATCCGATCAGTGATTGCGAGAATGATCTGCTGTTGCTCTTCGACCTGTGCCACGAGCACGGCTTTGAGATCATCGATCGCGACGTCTTCAGCAGGGAGACCGACCAGTGCCGCGGCTCGATTCCGCACCTCGATGCTTTGCTCAAGTTTGTCAGAATCGTTGAGCAGAATGTCCATGCGGATCCGTATGCGGACTTGTTCTTGCAACAGCTGCCGCCAAGACTCAAGCCTGCCCAAGATCTGCTCCGTCGTAAGCGGTCGGAGCTCGAGCTCAAATTCGTCAACGGGGACTTGCCAAGGGGTGTCTCGTTCGTGAGCGGGACGCTCTGCACGCACCATGGCAACAAGCTCCGATACGCGGGCTCGCGTCGTTTCGTCTGTCGTCGGATCGGTTGCTCTCAGACGGTCTGCTCGGGTGACGGTTTGGGTGAGATCTGGGCGGAGCGCAACGACGGCTTCCAGATAAGCCCGATCCCCAGCGGTGTCGCCGCCTTTCACTTCGATCGCAGCAAGGACGGCGCGAACCCTCGATACCAACTGCTCCTTCTCGATCATCAGGCTGATCGTCCGCTGGCCAACCATGTCGATTTGTTCAGGGTCGGCATCGCCGGACTTTGAGAGTCGCTGTCTGTCGATGATCGTGTCGGCTATACCCGTTGCATTGACACGTAGCTGCTTCATGAGCTCGTCACGGAACATGGTGATCGTGTCGAGTTCGAGCGGGATGAGTCTGACGGTCAGTTCTTCGGTCGGGACATCGATGATCGAGTCCCCGGCCCAGTCGGGTCGTATCGAGTGAGTGTCTTGCCCGGTTGCAGACACGGTCGATTGCATCGCAGTCAGAAACAGCACGGCCGTCAAGAGCCCACGCTGTCGTACGATCTGCATCAGCATTCCATTGCGTTTCATGTGGAGCCCTCGTGGCAGCCTTCTCGCAAAGGACGCCTCTCTGAGCCGAGTTCGGTTCGAGCGCGAGGACCGGACTCATGAGTTCTTTCAGCGAACACCGGAGTGTGAGACTCGAACCCTCACGCTGTTTCCAGAAGCGGATCAAAAATCGCTCGTATCCGCCTTCATTACTCAGCAAACCGCATGGTATCTGTACTTTCGATACGATCCCATAGTAGGGACGACGGGTCCTTCGATGCGGCTACAAAGAGCCGTTGAGTGTTCAAGCGAGTGCCCGTTGATTCGTCGGGGTGACTCGTCTTTGACGTCCACAGGCGAGGAGGCAGTTTGAAGAAGCCGCAGCTTGATACCACCTCGCTGAGAGGATTCTTCCGGTTTTTTCTGGCATGCTTCTCTAGTTTGGCGGCAACGGCGACCGCTGAGCCGCCGTCACTTGACGAGGCTGAACTGACCCGGTTCATTGAGTCGGCCCTCGGTGCCTCCGACATCCCAGGTGCTGCCGTTGTGGTTTGCACAAGCGACGAAGTGATCTACGCGAAGGCGTTCGGAGTCGCTGATGCTTCAGGCAGCCCGGTGACGGTCGATACGCCGTTCCAGATCGGATCCATCTCGAAGTCATTCGTGGGCCTTGTCTTTGCTCAACTAGAGGAAGAAGGCCGACTCTCGCTGGACGCACCTGTGACTGACTCTCTCCCCGACCTTCAAGGGAGGTTTGCGCGTGATTGGGAGCGGGTATCTATTCGCCATCTTCTGACACATACGAGTGGGCTGTCCACCTTCGACGGGAACCGTTTCCTAGCGTGGTCGGACCAAGGCCCTGAGAGCGTGGCGCTCGCTGTCAGAACCATCGCAAGCCGCAGGCCCGCTGCCACGCCCGGCGAGGTGTACGAGTACTCCAACGCAAACTACTTGCTCGCGGGGGCGATACTCGAGTCTGTCCTGCAATGTGATCTGGAAGACATCATTGCGGACAGGATCTTCAGCCCGCTGGGGATGAAGAACTCGTCTCTAGGAGGCGCTGTTGCCAGCAAAGAACCGATCGCCGAACCGTTCTTGCAGTGGTTCGGCATAAATTTCTCTTCGTCGTTCCGCCACGGACGGGCGACGATGGCGCCCGGTGGAGGGTTATCGAGTGCCGCCGACATGGCTCGGTACCTTCAGGCATTGATGGCCGCTGACGGAGAGGTTGTTTCAAAGTCGATCGCCGAACGTGTGGGTGCAACCAATGGCGTTCCAACGAGCCGTGGAGAACGCTACGGGCTCGGTTGGTTTGGTATTGAAACGCCTGGGGCAACGATCACGTATCACGGGGGGCTCGTGAGCGGCTTCGTTTCGAATGCCGCATTCTCACGCGAATTGGGTCTTTGTGTCGTGGTGCTTACAAATCTCACTGGTGCCCAGATTGCAAATGTTCC
>JBCDAP010000361.1:0-3057 GCA_039185335.1 Planctomycetota bacterium
CGAAGACGCGTTGCACGATTGATGACGGGAGGTCGGTTGCTATGAATGCTTGGCGTTCTCGATCGCTTGCTCGATCCGATGAAGCAGGACATTCGCGGTATCCTCAGTATGGGCTTCACCGATCAAGCGAAGGATTGGTTCGGTGTTGCTCGGCCTAACATGAACCCAGGCTTGTGTTCCGTCATCCAAGTGCATGTCGAGGCGTAGCCCGTCTTGATGATCTTGGCTGGCGTGAGGGAAGGCGGAAGCAGCCGCTTCGAATGCAACCTCCGTGAGCCCTTCAGCGATCGGCATCTTTCGTTTCACGATGGCATAGGGAGTGATCTCAGCGACGATGGTCGAGAGCGGCTGGTTCCGCTTGGTCATCAGTGCCAGCACGAGAGCCATAGCACCAAGCGAATCTCGTATCGGCACGACCGCGGGCCAGATTACTCCGCCGTTGCCTTCCCCGGCGAGTGGGGCGTCGATGCGGCGCATGACTTCGACGACATTCGCTTCGCCGACAGGGGCTCGGACAGCCATGGTCTTGCCGTTGTTCGCCGCAGCGGTGAGGTCATCGACCATACGGCTGGTTGAGAGGTTCGTGACAACCGTATGGTTCTGGCCGGTCAACTCTTGCATCGCGAGTGTGCAGAGGGCGAGGGTGTATTCTTCGCCGATGAACTGTCCGCGTTCATCAACGATTGCCAGGCGGTCGGCATCAGGATCTTGAGCAAATCCGATGGTTGTTGCGGGATCCTTTGCAACCGATTCACAGAGCTCGACGAGATTCTCGGCAAGGGGCTCGGGGGTGTGGGGGAACATGCCGGACCCGTCATCAAAGAGGAAGTGGGTGTGAACACCGAGTTGCTCAAGCAAGCAGCGTGCTGCCGGTCCGCCCGATGCGTTAACCGAGTCGATCACAGCGGTGTGATCAGCAGCTCTGATGCCTTCGATATCAGCGATGCTCGCGATCGCATCGATCGCACGACGTGCGTGGATTGAGGGACCGTCGTGACGTTCGGTCATGTATCCAACGTCGACGGACCAATCGGCAGGATCTTCTGCATGGAACGAGGCAATAATCTGGTCGGCTTGCATTTTGGGGGGGGCGGCCCCGGTGCGATCGATGGTCTTGATGCCGTTCCAGGTCTGCGGATTGTGACTCGCCGTGATCTGCACCCCCGCATCGGCCTGAAGATGGTTCACCATGACACCGACGGTGGGCGTTGTGGCGACGCCGAGACGGATGACGTCGAGTCCAGCGGCGGCCAATGAGCCAGCAACGATCGCCTCGTACGCATGGCCGCCGAGCCGCCCGTCGCGTGCGAGAACAATGCTCGGGCGCTCGGGCGAATCTGGAGTCCGCTGCTCGATGGCCCAGCGAGCGATAGCGCGAGCGTACCGAGCGGCGACCGGGGGAGTGAGCGATTGCCCGACAATGCCTCGGCATCCACTGACCGAGAGCATGAGCGGGGCAGAAGTAGGGGCGGCTGTTGTCATACCCAGATCGTAGCCGGGAAGAGATGTCAACAACCTGTCAATGGCGCGAGAAGCATCCCCAGAACGGGCATGCTGATGATTTGTTTACTTTTACGATTCTGGGCGGAGGCATCGGATGGGTTTTCTGCGAGGACAGGCGAGTTTCACACGGCTGGCGGTGAGCAAGCCCACCGGGGCAATGGTGGCAGAGGAACACCTGGACGCCCTGGCGGAGGGCGTATTCCGAGCATCGGGCGGTGAGATAGTCGTAAGCGAGCAGGAAGTAGGCTTTGTTGGCGGGGAACACATTTACGATGAACGTTTCTCGTTTGAGCACAACGTCTACGCGGGTGGCGCCGCGTGCCACTTCGGATTGCGGATCGACACGAACAAGGTGCCGAGCGAGATCAAACGCGCCGTTCAGTCACAGCACCAGACCGCAATGTCGGCAGAGTCGGCCACAGGCTTCTTGAGCCGGGCAGAAAAGCGGGAGATGAAAGAGCTCGTCGAGCACGCGCTCCGCGAAGAACTCAACACCGGGAAGTACCGCAAGAGCAAACTGGTCCCGATGCTGTGGGATATAGAACGCAGCGCGATTCTCTCTGCATCGGGTGCGAGCACTGTGATCGAGGCGTTGGGCAGTCACTGGCGAGCGACAATGTCGGGTGGTTTATCCTTGCAGTCCGCGGGCGCTTTGGCTTACACATACTGCGCATCAGTTGGGAAGACGCGCGACTTTGAGGACCTGCTGCCAACACCATGGACGAAGGCTCCTGGCGGTGAGAGTTCATCAGCGCAGCCTGATGTGCCATGGGCGATGGGCGGCGGGGAGCCGCATGACTTTCTTGGCAATGAGTTTTTGGTCTGGCTGTGGCACCGGTGTGATATCGGCGACCATGAATTCGAGTTGGCGGACGGCACAGTGTTCGGTGTGTTGATGGATCGCGTACTCGAATGCGAATGCGCATGGGGTGTGACAGGCAAGCAGAGTTTGAGCGCGGATGCCGGAGCGGTGTCACCCGCGAGGATGGTTGAAGCTTCGGATGCGCTCGCGTGCGGCAAATGGCCCAGGAGAGTCGGGCTCATGATCGGGATCGATGATCAGGCATGGACACTCACGCTCCAGGCAGACAAGTGGATGGTGAGCGGGTGCTCACTTCCCAAACCCGAGGAGGGGTTCGAGAACGCGCGCGAGGAGGGCGAATGGCGCATCGAAGCTGTTCGGCGGATTGATGGTGTCCTGGTCGGGCTCTACGAGCTATTTCTGAGTGAGCGTTTGTCGGGAATCTGGGGGGGAACCCGCGAGCGCATCACACGTTGGATCGCCGGTCGTAAGCCCCAGCGTGGGGGGGTGACGCCGCGACCAGCAGAGTTTGTCGAAGCGAAGAGCGAGAAGATGGAAACTGTCGGGCTACCATGACGACATGACGAACACTGACCTTTCCGTTCTTGCTGACCCTGCCACTCTTGCTGCATCTGATCACGAGGGGGCAATCACTCCAGAAAAGCTTGCTGCTCGCCGTGCTGCTTTCGAGGTTCATCCGACCGCGACGCTCATGCAGAACGCGGTGACGAAAACCAAACTCGACGATGTCG
>JBCDAP010000362.1:0-3055 GCA_039185335.1 Planctomycetota bacterium
CGCGTGCCCGCCGCCGATCACCACGATGTCGAACTCGGTCCGATTCATGCTGCGGGCATGGTAGGCACCGCCGAGCGGGTACGATCCAGTCCATGACACCGCATCAACGAACCTTCGAAGACCAACTCACAACCGATCTGCACGGCAAACTCGACTACGCAACGAATCTGGGACTGCCTCAACTCCTCAACGCTCAAAAACCGCTCTCACACCCTCAACATCACGACGAGTTGCTGTTCATCATCCAACACCAGACCTCAGAGCTCTGGATGATGCTCGTCATCCACGAACTCCGAGCCGCGCTCGACCACATCAACCACGACCGCCTCTCGCCGTGCTTCAAAATCCTCGCTCGTGTCAAACAAGTGCTCCGCCAGCTATTCGAACAATGGGCCGTTCTCGAAACGCTGACACCGACCGAGTACATGCAGTTCCGCCACGTGCTGGGACCCGCTTCGGGATTCCAATCAGCCCAGTATCGCACCATCGAGTTCCTGCTCGGGAACAAAGATGCACGCATGATTAAGGTCTTTGCGCACGATGAAGCCACCAGTAAATCTCTGCAGCAAGATCTCGAGCAACCAAGCCTGTACGAAGCGTTCCTCGCCCATCTCGATCGTGCCGGACTCCCTATCCCTGAGCACGCGATCAAACGTGACTTCACCGAACCACGCGATATCGACGAACAAGTCCTATCTGTCTTCGAGACGATCTATACAAACCCATCGTCGCACTGGAACGCGTACGAGATGGCGGAGAAACTCATCGACATCGACGAGCAACTCAGCCTCTGGCGATTCCGCCACATGAAAACCGTGGAGCGCGTCATCGGCTTCAAGCGAGGCACAGGCGGATCCGCGGGCGTGGCATTCCTCAAGCAAGTTGTCGATCTTCGATTGTTCCCTGAGCTCTGGGAAGTTCGTACGCACCTCAAGGAGCAACCGAGCCAATGACCACCGCGATCGAAGAGGCCGTTCGCAACCTCGGCTCAGGCCAACTCACCGAGGATTCACTCCGCCAGCACATCTGGCCGCTGTTCTCGCGTGTGCTCGAGCGCCAATCGAAGGAGATCTACCTCGCCAACCACTCGCTTGGACAACCCCTCGACCGAACGGCTGAAGACATCCAAACGGCACTCAACTATTGGTATGAGGACATGGACGGCGCCTGGGACAACTGGCTCGCCGAGCGGGATCACTTCCGTGCCACCATCGCTCGTCTCATTAACCTGCCTCGCCCCGATGCCGTGATTCCCAAAGACAACGTAGGCCAGGCTGTGCGTGCTGTCATCAACGCATTGCCCGCGCGTTGCCCGAAGATCCTGACCACCCAGGGCGAGTTCGATTCGACCGACTTCATCCTCAAGGTTTACGAGCAGCAAGGTCGCTGCTCGCCTTCGTTTGTCCCACCGAACGATTCTGGCTTGTTCGATGCGGAATCCATCGCCAACGCGATCACACCCGAGACCGGCTTGGTCATCGTCAGTGCCGTGTTCTTCCATACAGGACAGGTGCTCGAACACCTCGACACGATCATCACCCGCGCGCACGATGCCGGCGTTCTCGTGCTCGTTGACGCTTATCACGCGGCCGGTGTGATGCCGATCGATGCGCACCGGCTCAACGCCGACTTCATCGTGGGCGGATCGTACAAGTACACCCGAGGCGGCCCCGGCGCCTGTTGGCTCGCCATCCGCCCCGACCATCTCTATACACAACGCTTCACACCGATCGACACCGGCTGGTTCGCCAAACGCAACACCTTCGCCTACGAGCGTCCCGATTCACCCGAATTCGCTGAGGGCGGGAACGCCTGGCTCGAATCGACACCCGCTGTGCTGCCCTACTACCAGGCCAAAGCAGGTCTCGAACTCACGCTCGCTCTGGGCATCGAACGCCTCCGCAGCTACAACCTCGAGCAACAACAATTCCTGGCTGATCGATTGAGAGAGCACAGAGTTGACACCCGCCTGATTGATCCGCGCGGTGCCTTCCTCCTGGTCCCCGCTGACAATGCAGCCCAGAAGTGCTCCAATCTGCGTGAGAACGGAGTGAACACCGACTCCCGATGGGGCTGCATCCGCTTATGCCCGGACATTCTCAACACGCAGGATGAAATGAGCCGGGCGGCAAAGATCATTCAGAGTGCCATGACCCGATAACGACACTCCCCCGAACAAAGACTTGTCACAAACGGGTGCAATGAGGGCGTTCCCTCGTTCGAAGCATCCGAATTCGGGAACCCGCATCACCCGCCTGTTGCCAGCAGTACAGTCGGCGGTTCCTGCGCATCCCGCGTGACCCGACAGGGGTTCACCCTTGCGTCCATGGATTTACAAACGCCCCCTCCCCTGTTTCACCGATACACGAGTAAGCCCGTTGGAACGAAGCCGGTCACTTTTTATGACGAAGATTTTTTCACAATCTGCCTGCCTCTTCGTGATGCTTCTTGTGACAACCGGATGCGTGCGTATGGAGTCGTCCGAGCGTTCCGCATTCGAGGCTCGTCCGCTGACCGCCGCTCCGGCAACCGGCAATCTCGCCGTTGGCTCACCAACCGCTTCACCGATCCTCCTCGCAGGACAGCCCGAGCTTGAAGACCTCGTGTACGGCGGTGACATCCGTGAAGACGATTGGATCGTCGAGCCCGTGACCCCACGCTAAATTCAGACCCCAACAGGCAGATCGATGGTGAACTCTGTCCCGGTCCCGGGTTCTGAGATGACTGAGATGTGCCCCCCGTGCTCTTCAATCAAACGACGCGTGGTCGGAAGGCCCAGCCCGGAACCGCCGGCCTTCGTCGTGAAGTAAGGCGTGAAGATCTGCTCCGCGACCTCCTTCTCCATCCCGGGCCCAGTATCGATGACGCGTATGAACGCCCGGTCCCCATCGCCCGGCAAGGTACGGAGGATGAGTTCACGCGATCTCGGCTGATCATCTGCCGAAGCATCTTTACTCTCGATCGCCTGAAGCGCGTTGATCATCAGATTGAGCAAGGCTTGTTTGAGCAGCCTCCGATCGACATTGGCATGAACCGCACTCGGATGCAACTCGGC
>JBCDAP010000363.1:0-3030 GCA_039185335.1 Planctomycetota bacterium
CGGATCGCGCAGATGGTGATCGCGCCGGTTGCGCATGCTCAAGTCGTGGAAGTCAAAGAACTCGATCAGACCTCGCGTGGAGACGGCGGGTTTGGCTCCACCGGGATCTGAGCACTTCATCTCACAACCTGAAATTTTCTTGAAACTTCGAGGCATCTTCCTCGAATCTCTGAACGGATTCGGCTCCGGCAGCGTCCTTGCGTATGTATGGATCACGATTCTCAGACATCGGGTAGCGGATTCGGCGCTCGGGATCATCGGCAGAGCGAAACATGCGCCATCGGTGCTTGCGGTTCCGAGGGTGTTTCGGAGGAGCTGCTTTCACGGATCGATGGGATGTGCCGGAAGTATGCGCACGATCCTAATGACATCGCTGACGCGAAACAGGAGGTGGTGCTGCGTTACCTGCGGCATCGAAACCGGATCGAGTTGAACGTCTTCGGGTGGCTTGCGGCGACGGCGCGATCGGTGTGCGCAGATATTGGTCGGCATCGGGCACGAGAATGGCGTCGTCGGGCCGAATGGTCTCTCCGGGAAAGCCGGGGCGATCGGGATCAGGCGAGCATCATCCGCGAGCAGATCGCGAGCGTGATGCGGTCGCTGGATGATGACGACCGAGCGTTGATTGAACGTCGATTCTTCGAAAGGCTCACCATCGAGGCAATCGCGAGCTGGCTCGGTGTGAGCCCGGCCACGGCAAGCCGACGTGTGGGATCGGCAGTCGAACGGCTCGGTGCGTTGCTCGACGTGATCGACGAGCGTGTTTTTGTTCCGCCGGCGGACGCCGTACTCCGCGGACGTGCGCGTGACAGCGAGCGTGAGGAAGAGACCGCTTTATCGACACAGACAGTGCGTGTAGGGGTGATGGTGAGCGAACTCGCGATGAAGACCCCGACTGACGAGGGTTGGCACATCGGTATCGAGGGTCAGGTCCGCTCGGTTCCTATGCTGGAGCGTGATGGCATCGAGCTCGTGGGGATGGTCGAGCCGGACACGACCTCGATCGGCGGGGTAGAACGCGTGATCCGCGACTTCGGGCTCGGTGCGCACATCGTTGATGCCACCGATGCGCGTGCTCTGTACCGCGAGCTCGATGTGATCTACCTCGGCACGCTGATCGCGATGGTGCCGCGTGTGCTGGATGCTGTGGTGCGTGCGGTGGAGCTGGGTGTTGGGCTGCTCAACGAACACTTTGCGGGATCGATCATCCCGGGGATGCGAGACCAGCGTGTGCTTCGGTTGATGCTCGCCGAGCGGGCAGCGGAACATCACACCGAGGGCGAACACGGCAAGCCGCGGCCTGCAGAGGTCGTCAGAGGGCACGAGATCATCCCGGGTTTGTCGGTCGGGACACGTTTCGTTGTCGGAGGGTGCGGCCCGGTCTGCGCGATGGCGAAGGGTTCGACTGTCTTGATCGAGCGAGCGGACCGGCCGGCACCGACGCACCAAGCGGAGCTGCTCCCGAACGGGGGGATCATGCCGATCCTCGCTACCGGCGTGATCGGCGGCGGGCGGGCGGTGGTGCTGAATCAGTTCTTGCCGGAGCTGATTGGAAAGCACCCATCGTACCGCGGTGATTTTTATGTGAACGTGTGTCGTTGGCTCGCTCGGGCGGAGCACGAGGGATCGCGTTGGATGCTGCGGACGCCGGCGCGGTCGTAAATCTCGGAATAAATCACCGAGCGTTTGTTTGCGGAATAGTCACAGAGTTTCCTTTGCTCTGAGACCAAATGTTAAACAAATTCCATCGGCTTTGAGACTAGCGAGTGGATACGCACATCTTGAACAACAAAGACCATTTTGAATGGATTGCGTGCACGATCTGCTTCTATTCGTCGTGGTTCTTCCGCTCATGTGCTTGGTTACGGAAGAAATGAGTCGACGGTTGCTCTGGAGGCGATACGTCTTTGCCACCATTGGCTTTTACATCATCTCCGAGAATTTTGATTCGACGCGGCTCGTGGTCACCGGTACTGCTTGGAGTCAAACTGGGCTGTGAAGAGATCCACTTTGGTCGCTTTGTTGGTCAGCGTGGTTTCGTAATAGAGGATGTCGGGGAGAGTACCGGGGCGTTCGATCGCGTTGAAGGAGTTGCGGAGATAAAAGACACGCTCTGGAGGGAGGAGGTCCTCGGGAGAAACGATGAGCTCGGGTTCCTCAGCGTTGAGGATCGCGGGATCGAACGGGTTGTAAACCTTGAATCGGTCGGGAAACGACGATGCGTCGAGCAGGATGGCCCGATAGGTGTCGTGAACGCGGTCGAGCTGGTTGGCGGATCGACCGGTGTTGTTCTGGATTTCCTGGAGGACGATGAGGATGGGGCCCGTGGACTCCTGGACGGCCGGCTGGGCGAGGATCGCTTCAGCAGTTGCTTTGGCAGCAGCACCGGCAAAGGGATGCAGAGAGGGCGTCGGCGGATTGAAAACGCGGGGCGGGGGCGGCGGAACCTCTGAGACGGGCTCAGGCTCGGGGGCACCGGCACAAGCCGCCATGAGGGCGGCGATGAAGACGATGGGAAGAAAACGGCAAGTGAACGCTGAAATAGGCATATCTGAGGGTAGCGAGTCGATCAGAGTGGATGGGTGACAAGGAGCCTGATACCCTATTTAACCCATCTTGGGCGGAAGGCGAGGAGCCGGATGCCCATCAAGGGTGGTGGACGTATGAGTGGCCCAGGATTGGGCGCTGGTGCGTGATACGCCGGTAGCTCAATTGGTAGAGCAGTGGATTCCAAATCCACCGGTTGAGTGTTCGAGTCACTCCCGGCGTGTTGTCGAAGTCGATTGATCCTGAGCGGACGGAGTGTGCACGATGGAGTTCGGATACAAGGCAGGTCAGGGGTACTGGACGCGACTCATGTCCGCCATCGGCGGGTGTGTTCTGGCGCTGTCGACCGGTGCCTGGATCGCCGCAGAAATGACCCAGTTGCCCGTCATGACCCACGACAAGCTCGGCTTCGAACCCATGCTGCTGCGTGCAGGTGTCGGTCTTGCGGTCACCGTCGTCCTCAGCACCATCGTAATCTGGCTC
>JBCDAP010000364.1:0-3026 GCA_039185335.1 Planctomycetota bacterium
CACGGACAGCTCGCTCAGTGTCGGAAACGGCGTTCTGCTGCTCGACCAGCGATGCGGCCAGTGCATTCACCTGCGAGTTCACTCGATCGACCTGCTTCATCTGAAGCGCAACTAGCACAATCAAGATGACAACGAAGAGGAAGAGAAAGAAGTCTTTGACACCGAACCGATTGGTCATCGCTCTCGAGCCTCTGGGGTGATCCTCGCGAGAGCAGAAACTTCTCGCTTGGAGGAAAGATTCAACCGGTGCCAAAACACCGACGGGCGTGTGTGATCCGTAAGGCTACTGGCGTATGGAGCGTGGATCAAACGCCTCCCGCAACGCTTCACCTAAGAAGTTCAGGCAGACAAGCGTTGTGGCCAGAAGCAGACAAGGCGCCAGGATAAGCCACCACCGGAATGAAACCGGATTCAGTTCTGTGAGCCCATCAGAAGCCAGTAATCCCCATGACGGCATGGGGGGCTGCACACCGATACCGAGGAACGACAAAAAAGATTCCTGCAGAATCGCCTGCGGCACCGTCAGGGTCGCGTAGACCAGAATCGGGCCCATAAGATTCGGCAACAAATGGCGAGCGAAAATCCTGCGCGTTGGCAAACCAGCAGCGCGGGCGGACTCGATGAACGGCCGATTCCTGAGTGACAAGACCTGTCCGCGGATAACGCGAGCCATAGTGAGCCAAGACACACCGCCGATCGCGACAAGCAAGATCGCGATATCGAGAAACGCCTTTGCCGAATCGGACAAGTCGGTCTGTGCGAGCAACGCATCTCCGGCCACGGCGAGCAGCACAACCAGCAAGATGTATGGCAACCCATAAAGGATGTCGACGAATCGCATCATGACCGCATCCACTCGCCCTCCGTTCCAGCCTGCTATCGAGCCGTAGAGCGTGCCGATCGTCACGGAGATGAGTGCTGCTGCGAGACCGATGACAATCGACACACCACCGCCTGCGAGGAGTCGCATGTCCATGGATCGTCCGAGCCGATCGGTGCCGCTAATCGTGAATGGACGATCGGTTCCGGGCGCACCCTCCTCCTGCTCGTCCGCTGGTATCCACGAAGGGGCCTGCAGAATATTGCTGAGATCGCCCTCGGCGTAGCGTGGCTGCCCACCACTCCCAGCAGAGCTCAGTGTGAACGGGAGTGAGCCCAAACACGCCAAAATGATGACCAAAAGCGTGATGAGCGAAATGAGACCCGGTAGCGGGATTCTCCGCTTCGCGCCTGGGCGGATCATCGGCGACAACGCTCGCCGGGTTCCGTCAGCAGATGCGGGCTGTTCGCTCTCGGGCATAGCCCAAGTGTAGAGCAGATTGCAGAGCCGCAGTCAACGCGCCGGTCGCTCGCGCGATGGGGTGCGGTCCTGCGGGGCGACCTGTTCGGCTCGGACGATCGGGTCGCTCCGATGAATCTTCCGCGCCCCCGCGACTCCGGGGACGACGCTCGGAGCGATCTCGCTCTGTTCCATCGCCCTGACGACGCTGCGTGTTCTCGATGATCCGATTGAGATGATCTTCGATGGCCTCCTCGCGGTTCGACATCTCGGACTCGATCTGATCCTCGAACTTGGCAATGCGGGTCTTCGCTTGTTCGATACGGCTCAACGCCTGCTCGTACAGTTGATCTAGCTTTCCTCCGACCATTTCCCGAAGCTGCTGCTTTGCCTCTTCGTCACCCGAAGAAGCTCGTTCGATCAGCACACGGACATGTGTCGGCAAGAACTGACCTCCATTCGCTGCACGGATTCGTTCTAGGATCCGTGGCGCCTCGTTCTGCATATATCGCCCGAACCTCTCAGGGTTCTTTTCGCGTTCTTGCTTCAGGCGGTCTGCCCACCTCGGGAACCTCTCTTCCACCAGGGCAAGAAATTCATCTGGATCGATGGATTCGCCAACATCAATTTGCTCGAGCAAGACATTGTCACTGCTTAGCGCGCCTTCAAGCGACTCTTGCGCTCTTGGGCCTTGCCCTCGCTCGCCTCCGGGACGGGGCAGATCGCGCATGACTTGTTCAACGGGCTCGCCCTCTTTGATGCGATCGCGCAAGCCGACTAGATGTTCTCGTTCTTCTTCGAGCTGCTCAATCCGCTGATCCAGTCGCTGTGTGACTTCCTCAGGGCTCGGTGGTACCCGTCGCTCTTGTTCGGGCTGGGCGATCGACACCACCGCTGTTGTCGCGATGGCAACCGCAAAGACGGCGGCGTGCGTGATGTGTCGTGAGATGCGTTTCATAACTTGGCTCATGCTGTGGTCAGAAGGAGATTGTTTCGGTGCCCAAAAGGAACAGTGAATCGTTCTTCGCTGAATTCAAAGAAAACTCGAGTTGAAGAAGCTCGCTCTCGAGATCTGCCATCGAGTAATCAGCAACGCTTCCAGAACTTTGAGCAATCAAACCATTCGTGGCTGACTCTGCAGCCTCGGCTTCGAGGGCCTCAAGATCGCTCTCGATTCCTTCCAGAATCGCAGCGAACTCATCGCTCTGGGGCTCGATCGAACCCATAGTCTTGATGAAGACGAGTGTCGTTGCAAGAACAACGGCAGCCGCAATCGCGAGCGGAACACCGAAACGCGAAACGAACGACCGGCGGCTCCCTGCCGACTCGAGCAGCGGGCCAGTCGCTGATGCGATCCGGGCCGCAAGGTCGTCCGAAGCCGCGGATCGAGCCTCAAGACCGAGCCGATCGAGCCCGTGTGCGATCGGCTCAAGGTCCTTCGGCAATTCGGTGGAGCGGGGCAATGGCACGTTGTTGTCTTTGTGATCGTTCATGGAGTTTACTCTGCTATGCGGTACGAGAGCTGGCTTTCGTGATCGCTCGTTCTTCAATGAGAGTTTTTAGCTTGCGAAGAGCGCGGTGATGGCGGGCGAGGACAGTGCCGATCGGCTGGGTGAGGATTTCGGCGATCTGGGCAAAGGACATGTCGGCGAAGTGGCGGAGTTCGATGACTGTGCGGTCCGCCTCAGAAAGCTCCGAAACAGCCATGCGCAGAGGTCCCAGATCGGCCTGGTCCTCCTGCGAAGGG
>JBCDAP010000365.1:0-3000 GCA_039185335.1 Planctomycetota bacterium
GCCGCAACCACCGACTTCGATCTCAATGAAGAAGAGGCAGCATACCCCCGCATCGAGATAGACGCGTTCGAGCAGTATGCAGTACACGACGAGAACACCTTCACGTACGGCATCATCGAATGGCACCCGCTCCGCGGAGGTGTCTCTCGTAAGAAGAAGACCGACGCACCGGATCTCTCAGCAGACTTCCATGCTTTCGCATTCGAATTCACGCCCGATTTCATCAATTTCTTTTTCGATGGCAAGCTCCTTCAGACTGTCGATGTTCGCAACGCTCCGCATAATCTTGCTCATGTTTGGCTGACTTGCATCGGCACGCGTGGTCCCGAGGGCGTAGAAGATGGAGAGGTATTCTTCGACTATCTGAGGATCTACGAGATCGATTTTCAGACAGACGCGTACGAACGTCGGAGGCGAGAGTTTGTCAAGCAGTTTACCGGCGCTTCAGGACATGTTCCGTCGGCGGGCAATGACATCTGGGTTGAAGCAGAAAACTTTTCCGATATTGGAGATTGGTCTGTCCAACGCGATGGCCAAGCCTTGGTTTTGCGCGGTGCAACCGATCGCGATACAAGCATCGCAGAATGGCGACGCACAGCTTCCCGATCCGTCACACTGCCTGAAGCCGGCCAATATCGCTTGTGGGTTCGCGCACGAGATTATGAGAACCTGAACCCGGGGACACGAACATTCCGTGTTTCAATCGATGGCGAACTGTCCGAAACCACCTTTGGTACGCATAGAAAAGAAGGCTATTCGTGGCAGGACGGCGGGATTTATGAGTTGCCTAAGGGCGAAGTCGCACTCGATATCATCGACAACCGGTACTTTGGGCGGGTAGACAAGCTTCTTCTGACATCGGATGTTCACTACCAACCAAGCGGTGCCGGCGGAAAAGATCAACTACCGTAAAGTGTTGTGGCGTCAATGGACTAGACTCATGCCGCCATCTATTTCCACTCATCATTGTTCAAAGCGGACACAAAGCGGTGTCTCTACCTCTTCCCCATCTTGCTGAGATGATTGTTGAACAAGCGATCTCTGCGCACAAATCCCGCTACGGGGCTTTGCCCAGTGCTACGGGCTACGCACCTGGAAGAGTGAATCTGATCGGTGATCACACCGATTATTCCGGTGGATTTGTAATGCCAGCAGCTCTCGACATCGGATGTGCAACAGTTCTGGGTGAGTCAGAGAGTGGGCATCACCAAATCTTTGCCGTTGATCTTGGCGAATCCGTCACAGTCAAGGCAAGCGTCATCACGCCAGAATCAGTACTGAAACAGCCGAACTGGTCGCGCTACGTTCTTGGTGTGATAGCCGAGTGGGCGGCCGAGCATGGTTTGCCACACACGCCTGCTGTGAACCTTGCTGTCACAAGTCGTGTACCGCTCGGAAGCGGTTTGTCGAGTTCCGCCGCACTCGAGGTCTCTGTCGCCGCAGCTCTCGATGCATTATTCAAATTGAATACGACACCCGTTGCCCGTGCACTCTTATGCCAGAGGGCCGAAAACAAATACGCCGGTGTGCCCTGCGGCATCATGGATCAACTCATCTCTTCTGCTGGGAGATTTGGGCATGCGCTGTTGATCGACTGTCGATCGCTTACTTTTGAGGCGGTTGCTCTTCCCGATGAATCAAAGGCTGTGTTTGCTATGTTTGATTCAGGTGTTTCGCATCGCAACGATTCGGGTGTCTACGCTGATCGCCGTGCTGCCTGTGAGCGAGCCGCAGGCACAATGAAAATCAAATCATTGCGTGATGCGACACAGCAAACGATTGATGAATCGGCATCTCATTTGGATGCTGGTGAACGAAATGCAGCAATGCATGTCGTGAGCGAAAATGATCGTGTCTTACGATTGGCCCAAGCATTGCAATCCGGAGATCTTGTAGTAGCAGGGCAATGCATGAATGAGAGCCATCAGTCACTCTCGAAAACCTACCAAGTATCATGCGAAGAACTCGATGTGCTGCAGGCCGAGTTGTGCAAAGAGCCGCGAGTGTACGGCGCACGGATGACAGGAGGCGGTTTCGGAGGCTGGGTCGTCGCCCTCATTGATGTCTCTGCTGAGGATCCTCAAAAGATCGTTGAGTCTTATGCCCGAGGCGCGTCGTTAAGGCTCGGCGTCAACATCGACAAGCGGGTACTACTTCCATCTGATGGTGCAACAGGAGCTATGCTCCAGGGGTGAGGATTGTTGGGGATCGGTAGGCCATGTCTAAGTCATTCGGCATCGGGCTGTCTGATGCATTCTGGTGCGTTTTCGCTCGCTGCGCAAACGGTGATATCTGAGACGCGATCGTACTCAAGCGGACAATCTCGCATCGATACGATCTACTGAAACTTTGAGCAAGAAGAGACTTACAGCCACCACGCGGCACTGTACGAGCAACCGGAGACCTGATCATGAAAGCTGTTGTTGCAAGTCGTTTGGCAATGCTTCTGCTGGCGCTAATCTCGATGGCAGGCTGTTCGTCATCGCCATCTGTTCAACAGAAAGGCTCCGATCTTGCAAGAGATGCCATGCCCAAGAACCTCGACTCAGCGGCCCGAGGTGAATGGTGGATGAACGAGCTCGGAACGGAAGCGCGTCCCGACTGGACCGCCTTCCTCGATGTACCGAGGGACGAGACGCTCGCTTTCGCTCTCTACACACACGACCGGGGCATACTCAAGCTCACCGCGCAGCTCTACCCGCTCCTTCCGGGCGAGTCTCGGTCCGTGGCGTTCGAGATCGATTCCGGCGAAGGCTTTCAGGCTGTCGCGACCGCTCCGGTCATCGAACCAGGGTGGTCGGCACACTTCCGTATCGAAGGGTGGGACTCATCCAAGCCAGCCCGTTATCGCCTCCGTCATGCCAAGTCAGAACTCAGCGGCTTCGTCCGGCCCGACCCCGTGAACAAACAAGAGATTGTCGTCGGACTGCTCAGCTGTGATTCGAACAAAGACCGAAGTGACCGCGACGAGATCGTTCGCCTCATCAAACACCATGACCC
>JBCDAP010000366.1:0-2985 GCA_039185335.1 Planctomycetota bacterium
CCGGCTTCCAATATTCATATCGTTCTTGTTGAGCCTGAAATTCCGAATAACACGGGAAATATCGGACGCACTTGCATCAACGCGGGTGCTCCCTTGCACTTAGTGCATCCGCTTGGCTTTCAGACGGACGAAAAAGCGCTTCGGCGGGCCGGCATGGACTATTGGCCTCGTGTGGACCTAACGGAACATCCATCATGGGAGTCTTACAAGAAAGCAAGCGATTACAACAGGCTCGAGGGCCCCAGGCACTGGCTGCTGACAACACGAACCGACCGGTGCTTGTGGGATGTGGCGTTCGAACCGGGCGATCGGCTTGTGTTCGGAAAAGAGTCTTCGGGTTTGGACGCGAAATTGATCGAGGCGCACCCAGAGCGATGCCTCACAGTCCCGATGGCGGTCGGTGAGCGGTCGCTTAATCTGGCGTCATGTGCTGCGGTGGTGGCGTACGAGGCGCTGCGACAGTTCCGCGAGCGCGGTGTGATGACGCTGGTGGACGATGCACGGTTTCGCGCGAAATAAAGTTTTGTGCGGCTTAACGCCAATTACGGATGTTATTGACGCAGTTGTCGTCGGGGCAGGGGACCCGACTTAGTGACCAGTTGGTGATGCAGGTTGAGCGTGCCGGAGATGAGAACGTTCTTACGCGTTCAGGGGTGTCGCCGAAGGCTCGTAATTGATGAGTTCATTGATCGTATTGTCGGGGTTCATCAGGGCAACTTTGGGATGGTGTTCCGCGTATTCGTTGTCGGTCATGAGCGCATAGTGCAGGATGATGACGGTATCCCCTTCGTTCATGAGGAGTGCCGCTGCGCCGTTGATCTCGATTTGCCGTTGTCCGGGCTCGCCGCGAAACACGTACGTCTCAAGGCGATTGCCGTTATTGCAGTTGACTACAGTCACTGCGTCGGAAACCCGAAGGTCTACGGCGTCCATGAGATCAGGGTCGATGGTGATCGAGCCCATGTAATCGACCGACGCTTTGGTGACTGTCGCGCCGTGGATCTTGTTGTGGAGAACCTTGCGAAGCATGCTGAATGTTAGGCAGGAACTATGGCCCCGTGGAGTGGGAAGGTGTCGCAGAGGTCGCGGACTTCATTGCGAACCGTGTTGTGGGTGCTTTCATCTTCGGGAGCAGAGAGGACGCGATCGATGAGCTCGGCGACACGATCGACTTCCGCTTCTTTGAGTCCACGCGTGGTGATGGCGGGCGTGCCGAGGCGGATGCCTGAGGTGTACTTGGGCGGTCGTGGATCTTGCGGTACGCCGTTCTTATTACAAACGATCGAGGCAGCTTCGAGGGCCTCCTCAGCCATCGCGCCGGTGAGTTCTGCATCCTTTGTTCGGAGATCGACCAGCATCAGATGATTCTCTGTGCCCCCTGATGAGATCCGGTATGAGCGCTCGATCAGTTGGTTCGCCAAGCGGGCGGCGTTCTTCTTGACCTGCTGCTGGTAGGCCTTGAACTCGGGTTTGAGGGCTTCGCCGAACGCGATGGCTTTGGCGAAGATGATGTGCATGAGCGGGCCGCCCTGCATGCCTGGGAAGACGGCACGGTTGAGCTTTTTGATGAGCTCTTCATCGTTGGTGAGAACGAGTCCGCCGCGTGGGCCGCGAAGGGTTTTGTGTGTGGTTGTGGTCACAACATCGCAGTGCGGGAATGGCGAAGGATGCTCGCCCGAAGCGACAAGACCAGCGATATGAGCGATGTCGGCGTGAAGGAGTGCGCCGCACTCGTCGGCGATGGCACGGAACTTGGCAAAGTCGATGATGCGTGGATAAGCGGAATAACCACACATGATGAGCTTGGGTTTGTGCTTCAGGCAGACTTCACGCACCGCGTCGTAGTCGATCTGTTCGAATGTGCCGGAAGATTCGTCGCGATTGAGGGGGTAGTGGACGGGGTTGAACCATTTGCCGGACATGTTGATTTTCATGCCATGCGAAAGGTGTCCGCCGTCGGAGAGTTCGAGCGAAGCAAATGTGTCGCCCGGATCGAGCAGGGCGAGGAAAACCGCGGCGTTCGCCTGGGCTCCTGAGTGCGGCTGCACGTTGGCAAAGTTGCAGTTGAAGAGCTTTTTGGCGCGTTCGATGGCGAGGGATTCGATCTGGTCGTGGAACTCGCATCCGCCGTAGTAGCGACGCCCGGGGTAGCCCTCGGCGTACTTGTTGGTGAAGGGAGTGCCGGCAGCGAGCATCACCGCGGACGAAGCGTGGTTCTCTGAGGCGATCAGCTCGAGGGTGTACTGCTGGCGTTCGGTCTCGGCTGTGAGCGAGCGGGCCGCATCCGGATCAAGGGTGGCGATGTAGTCGTGGATGGACTGGGAAATGGCCGCGGGATCTTGAGGGATGGTCATGCATGGCTCCGGCGTGAGGGAACTGATGTGGGGCGGATTGTATGCACGAGGGCGTTACCGTGAGGACCAGGCGTAGGTCCAGTCAAGATCGAAAGGCAGGAGGCCTCCCAACACGAAGGAGATAAGGCAGGAGAGGAGTACAGAGAGGACGAGCATCAGAAAGGCGACAACCAGGCGGTTGGGTATTCGCAGGTAGAAAAGGACAGCGGAGAGTGTTGGAAGGAGGGCCGCGAAAAAGAAGAGAGGGGCAAGCTTCCAGCTGCTATCGAAGAGGTTCCAGCTGACCCAATTCTGGATCCCTTCGAGTGTGTCGAGCCAAATTGGTGGGAGTTGACTGCCCCACGGCCCTTGCTGGCGCGTGGAAGGGGCGAGTGCCCAGAATTCGATGTGCGCCAGAACGCGCAATAGCGCATAGAGCGCGAGCCAAGGCATGAAAGAAAGGATTGAAACGAAGGCGATGCGGATGAGGTGAGTCTTTTTGATTCTGCACTTCGCCAACGTGATCGGCAGGAGGAGCAGCGAGGCCGGGAAAACCATGGTGAACAGGAGTGAGGTGAAGACCAAGATGGGATGCCAGGGTGCGTCGGTCCAGTAGTGGGGCCGATAGAGTAGGCCGCCGAGGCTGAACACA
>JBCDAP010000367.1:0-2985 GCA_039185335.1 Planctomycetota bacterium
CGTGACCGAGATCGCTCCAAACTCCATCTCGCGTACTGTGTCGGGCAGCTTCAGCTCGATCATGTAGACGCCGAGCGTGTCCGAGATCTTCTTGTACAAAATCTCAAACTCGAGACCATCGAACGCCTTGGCCTTCTCTCCGGACAGCGCGACACGAAGCCCGTACAACCCCGGATCGGCAAAGATCCCAGTCAGCGTAACTGTTTTCATCAAGGTGAAGTCGGCGCCGATCAACCAGCTTCCATTGCCAGAGAATTTGAGTGACGGAAGCTGATCGAGCGGATCTTCACGGTCATCGATCGGCCCGAGGTTGTCTCGCAGCGCCGTGATAATCTGCTGGATACTCGAGAAATCCTGCGGCGATCGGAAGCCGACGTTCTGCCCAATCCCCAGGTAGCGCAGCTCGACGAGCTTGCTGCCACCTCCTCCCGGCTGCGGAGCCGGATCGTTCAAGAGATCCCACTCGAGTGGATCTGAACTCGTGTATTCCTTATCGGTGAACCGGCCTGTTATGCGGATGTCGACCGAGTATTGCCCGTTTGGCTTTCGGTTATAGAACAGCCCGACGCTATCAACCCGAACGACCAGCAGATCCAAGCCACCGAGACTGTACGTCACGCCCACGGAACCTGTTGTGAGGTTGACGACAAGCTTGAGGTTCTTGAAGTTGATGTCGTTGAGGAATGTCCAAGGCGAATCGATCTCAAAGTGCAGATCTGGGTCTACGAGGCCAACGAGGTACTCGAGGATCGCGCCGAAGCTCAGATCGCCAACAGAAACAGTCAGGATCGAATTGCTTTCGCCATCGGCGTTCTGCTCTTTGGTCAGCACAGCAATCAGCGTCAGTTCGCGGAATGAAAGACCGAACGTCAGCGTTTGGTTGTTCTGAACAAACGCATAGTTCACCGTCATCGTGAGCGACCCGATGGTCAAGGCGCCGTTGATATACCCGTTGTAGGTGCGCTGCGTCTCTGTCACGTCATCGGTGCGCACAATCGCGAAGGGATTCGTGGCTCCTGTGTTATCGCACGTCGAGGTGATATCGATCGTCGCGCGAACACCAACGCTACTCGCGAGCCCAAGGTCGAGCTCCCACAAGACCGCTGCCGATCCTCGGAATGCATAATCGAGTGTCTGTGTATTGACGTGGAAAGCGACATCCGAGATCGTCAGTGTGTTTGGCACCAGCGGTATACTGGTGATATCCGGATCAACGAGCTGGTTGATCGCATCGATGATGTTGATTTCGCTGTCGGGTGCGGTGACAAGGGATACATCCCAACCGGTCCCTATCGGGGACTTTTCTGCCTGGGCATAGAACTGCACAGTGCTGAAAAGCGTCGCGGAGGCGCCGAAGAGGAGATCGATATGATTGTTGCGGTATGTGACCCGCGCTGTAATTGTTTCGAGCGAAAAGCTGAGATAAGGCAGATCGACCTGCCATGCAGCATAAATCTCGGCACCGAGAAGGAAGTACCCCTCATCCGGTTGAACGAGCATGCCGAGTTCGCCGACGGTCAAGCCCGTCGCGATGCCGGAAGTATTGAAGCCGAGCGGGCTCAGAAAATGGCTGACAAGATCATCGACATCGATCGTGCTTCCAGGCGGCAACTCCCCAGTCGTGGTCAGCGATGGGAGCTCGACAGAAACACTGTAAAAGAACGATGTGCCGATGCTAAACGTTCCGGTCACGCGCGCGGTGATCGTGGGCAGGCTGTCGGTGAGCACACCGTGCTGTGGACCGACCATTTCAGGCGGGTTTTTCCCATCAGATACAAGACTGGCAAAGGTTGCCGTCGTCGTGGAAGGAAACACCACAAAGAATTCAACCGACAGGCCCGACAGGTTCAAGATGTTGCTCGGCAGCAACGACCAAGGCGTGGCCGACGTGAGGCCGACCGTCAAACCCATCGCCATCACCCCGGCCGTTTCAGTCGAGATGATCGCGTAGAACCCTGTCAGTTCCAACGTGCTCGATGTTGGCACATCGGACGGCACTTGTCCCGAAAGGCTCTGGCCACTCACCAGGCCGCTCAGCTGATCAAAGCTGGTGATCGCAACCGGGGGGCCGCTCATGTAGAACGTCATCGTCGATGAGTTGGTCACATAGAGCGGAATCTCGGCCTGGATATCCGGTCCGCCATCGATTTCGATGCTTGTGCTCAGGCAAGCACTCACGGTGCCCGTATCCGTACCCTCCAGTGGCACATTCTCGGCGTTCAGTTCGAGCGTGACCGGCGCCTTAATGGTGCCGAAGTCGATCGATTCCAGATTGCCCGACAGCTGCATGGACAGAAGAGAACTGTCGAGTGTGATCACGCCGGTAACTTGAGGATCTGATTCCGAGATCAACCCCGAGAACGATGCCAAAGGTCCGTCGGGCAGAGGCTGGCCAAGAAAATTCAGTCCCTGAGGAAAGCCCATGTTATCTGGATCTGAAGAAATAATAAGATGTGCATCAGAGAACGAGATCGAGCCGATCACGGTCCCGGCTAAACAAGGAAAATCCTCGGCCAGGCTATAGCCGGGGGCTATGTCAGTCGGAGTCGCAATCAGCTGCGGCCCATCGCTGAGAGAAAAAGTGACTGCAATCTCACGAACCTTCGTTGAACCTCTCAGGAAGTGTCCAAGGCCTGTGACAGTGACATCGTCTTCACCTTGAGTTACTTCGCAGCTTGAGAGCTCGATAGCAGGTTCGTTGCTCTCTCTCGAAACCGGCATGTACTCGCTGATGACTTTGTTGATGCCCGGGGAGTCCAGCAGATTCGTCGCACTGAGTGCAAAGAATCCCTCGAAACAGAGTTCACGTATCGCGTTGTACAGCTGTTCGAGATCCATCAGCCGGTCTCCTGCAATTGAACCGAGACCGGCACGTGATCACTCAAAAACCCTCGGACAAACTCGGCAGCGGATCGCGCCGTTGCAAAGCGGCCCAGCGCGACGTCCGTCTGGAATGCATTCCAATCGGTAAAAAATGAATAGAAG
>JBCDAP010000368.1:0-2965 GCA_039185335.1 Planctomycetota bacterium
GTTCGCCCAAGGCCTTCGAACAGGTGCTGTAGGTGTCGGCACCAAAGAAGATCTGGTCGCCCGGCTTGGCGTCGAGGCGATCGATGAGCTCGCTGGCGATGGAGTCGAGGAACTTGCCCACGCCGGCCTCGAAGCCGGACTCGGTGACCTTTGTCGTCGGGACGCCGCCCGCGCCGAACTGCTTGACGAACTCGGAATAGCCGTCGGTGATCTTGCGGGTGAGCTTCTCCGCACCGCCCGGGACGACGATGGCTTTGACCACGCCCCGATGCTTCTCTAGAGCGCCGGAGAAGACCTTGAAGTCGGTCTTGGCAGCAAGATCGGAGACATCGTGCAGCTCGAGACCGAAGCGACGGTCGGGACGGTCAGAACCGTAGCGATCCATGCACTCTTGGTAAGAGACCTGGTCGATAGCAGGGATGTCGTAGCCCAGCATGTCCTTCCACAGGCGGCGGAGGAAACCGGTCATCACTTCGATGACGTCCTCCTGAGTGACGAAGGACATCTCGAGGTCGATCTGGGTGAATTCGGGCTGGCGATCGGCCCGGAGGTCCTCGTCGCGGAAGCACTTGCAGATCTGCATGTAGCGGTCGCAGCCGGACATCATGAGGATCTGCTTGAAGAGCTGTGGGGACTGCGGAAGAGCGTACCACTCGCCCGGGCTTAGACGAGAAGGGACGAGGAAGTCTCGGGCTCCCTCGGGCGTGCTCTTGCACAGGATGGGGGTCTCGATCTCGAGGAAACCCTCGGCGTGGAAGTACTCACGGGCGATCTGGCCCGCGCGGGAGCGGGCGGCAAGCATCCGCTGCATCTCGGGGCGACGGAGGTCGAGGTAGCGATGCGTTAGACGGAGCTCTTCGTTCGGGAGATCGATGTCGCTGGGCTGGAATGGAGGGTTGTCGGATTTGCTGAGGATGTGGAGTTCGGTGGCGACAACCTCGATCTCGCCGGTTTCGAGCTTGGGGTTAGGGCCCCCCTCACGGATGCGGACGGTGCCGACGACCGAAAGGCAGTCTTCAGAGCGGAGCGAGTCAGCGGCACGGAGGAGCTCCTCAGAGGCGGTTTCGCGGTCGAAGACGGCCTGGGTCAGGCCGTGACGGTCACGGATGTCGATGAAGACGAGGCCGGTGCCGTGATCACGGTAGTTGTTGACCCAGCCGGCGATCACGACATCCTGACCGACATGGTCGGTGCGGAGGGCTCCGCAGTGGTGGGTTCGGCGAAAATTGGGCACAGAGGCGATCGTGGTCATTCGGGATTCCGCTTCAGAAAGAATTTCAAAACTCGCAATCGGATCAGGGCGAGTATAAGAACGTAGAGAGCCCCGAGGCGATCGACTAGAGCCGATCATCTCACAAGGACTGCCTGGTATGACACACCCGCCTACTTCCGATTCCTCCCCACTGCCGCCCGCCACCTCCGAGAAGCAGGCCGCGATCCTGTTCACGGCCTTTGAGCCCTCAGGGGACGACCACGCTGCGGCGGTCATCGCGGAGCTGAAGCGGCAGCACCCAGACCTCAGGATCTTCGCTTGGGGCGGCCCCAAGATGCGTCGAGCGGGGGCTCAGATCATCGCGGAAACCGGTGACAAATCTGTGATGGGCCTGCCAGGTATCAAGACCATTCGAGAGCACTTCCGGATCCGGAAACAGATCGCTGAATGGATCGAGGATCGCCCTGAGGTCAAGCTTCTGGTTCCAGTCGATTCACCGGGCCACAACTTTGCGATCTCGAAGATCGCGAAGCGGGCGGGGCTGAAGGTTGCGCACTTGGCCGCACCGCAGCTGTGGGCATGGGGTCAATGGAGGGTTGGCAAGCTCAGGCGGTGCACAGACATGGTGATGTGTGTTCTCCCCTTCGAAGAACAGTTCTTTCATGATCGGAACATCCCCGCACGGTTCATCGGCCATCCGTTGTTTGATGAGCCGCTCGATCTCGAAGGACTCGAGGTCCAAGCCCGTGAACGGCTCCCTCAGGGCACGCCCAAAGTGGCGATCCTGCCGGGGTCTCGAGCCAATGAAATCCGGAGAAATTTTCCGTTGATGCTGAGCGCGTTCCGAGAGATCAAGCGCCGGCACCCGGAAGCCAGCGGGGTTGTAGCGGCAACAACAGAGAGCGTACGAGAGAGCCTGTATGCGAACGCCAACACGTTGGGCGGTTGGCCCGATGGGCTGGATGTGGTTGTCGGAGAAACCGACCTCGCTATCCGCTGGGCAGACGTCGCGATCGTGGTTTCGGGAACGGTCACGCTGCAGCTTGCAAAGCAAACACTACCGATGGTCATTCTGTACAAGGTTTCGAAGATCAAGTACAAGCTCATCGGCCAGTTTTTGATCCGCGCCCCCCACTTCACGCTGCCGAACCTGGTGGCAGGGCGCGAGATCGTTCCGGAGTTAATCCCGTACTTCGGCGGCTCCCAGCGTCTCACCCGGGCTGCACTCAAGCTTGTCAAAGACACAACTGATCAAGAGGCGATGCGCACCGCCCTGCGATCGGTCACCGAACAGTTTGCGGGAAAGCAGGCAAGCTCGGAAGCAGCGAATGTGATCGCGGAGTTGCTCGGTTTAGACGACACAACAGAGGGGTTGCGTCTCAGGCATGTCGGATGAGCACTCGTCTTAATCATCCGGCGCGAGGCGGGTGATAATTTTGGCGCCCACCGAGTCGCCCCAGACATTCACGCAAGTCCGACACATGTCCAGCAGGCGATCGACGCCCAGAATGATCCCGATCGCGTGAAGCGGGAGCGGATCCTTGTCTGGTGCAAAGGATGGGATCGTGTTGTTGACCGCCCCAATCACAATCGCCATGAGGACGAGCGAGGCGCTCGGCACAGCCGCTGTACCGACCGCTGCGAGGGTCGCGGTGAAGAGGATGATGGCGTACTGAGCGAGCGAGAGTTCGAAGCCGTAGATCTCGAACAAGAAAGAGACGACGACTGCGATGTAGAGCGCGGTGCCGTCCA
>JBCDAP010000369.1:0-2939 GCA_039185335.1 Planctomycetota bacterium
ACGGAGACGGGGAACCCTTTGGTTGCCTTTGTGGTCATCTCGGATCTCGTGAGTTTGAATGAATTCTTATCCGGAGAACAATTCTGGATCTTTATTGCTGAACGGTTTGTGGTTCGGCGTGCACTGATTTGTAACCGAGTTCCAACAGAAGCTCTTCAACGAAAGGTGCGATTTCTGCTTTGTCGGAGTTGGTGTAGTTTGAACTCCACTTGCTCACTCCTTTGCTGTTGAGCTCTTCTGTGCCGATGCGAAGGAGTTGAGAGGATTGGTCGTCGGACATTTTGCAGAGCTGGGCAATCTGGTTCAGAAAATTTTCGTGGTTATGAATGAGTTCCTCATAGCGGATTTCAATTCGTTGGTTTTCAGGCACAGCGGTGAGTCCTTGGCGTGCTGCGCGAACGCTTTCTGCCCATGACTTTGCTGCAAACTGCAACGGTGAGAGCGTGCCTTTGTCTTTGTTCCATCCGGGGTAGTTCTCGCCCCACACTCTCTTTGCTCCGGGGAGTTTGTTCCGAACTCCTCTGAGGAACGGGATTAGCAAAGATGGCTTTTCCCACCAAGGGAGAGGAGCCAATATCCGCTTCGGCATTCTGAGCCACCATCGTAAGGACGTGATCGGAAACCGGCGTTCGCTCTCGATCATATTGACTCTGCTGAGGATGCTCTCAGTACCGTTTCTGATGATGTGGATGAACACAGCGTCCGGGAACACTTTGTGTATGAATTCGACTCTGAAGCAATTTGGTGGAGTCTTTTCAACGATTCGGTTTCCGCCGTTTTTGTTCTGAAAGGCTTTGCAGTAGTTGTGGATTCGCTTGATGGTCTTTGGTGTTGCTTCGGAAGCGGTTCGGGCGTCGTGGTTCTTATAGGCTGAGCCAATCCGCCAGAGGTACTTGTGCTCATTCATGGCGACAAAGCCCGGGACTTCGCCCAAGATTCTTCCCAGGACGGTTGTTCCCGATCTGGCCGCGCCGATGACGATGACCAGTGGTTGCAATTCAGAGCTCACGAGTCTTCTCCTGTGTTGCCCGTAGTCGGTCTTTTTCTTTGTTTTTCGAGCGGTCGCGCGGGGTTGCCTACCACGATCGACCAGGGTTCTGTGTCTTTAGCGACGACGGCACCAGCGCCGATGATGCAGCCTTCGCCCAGGATGACGCCCGGGAGGACGAGGGCTTTGGCACCGACGAAGACATCGGGGCCGACCTCGACGCAGCCGGTCATGAGTGGTGTTCGGGCATCTTCGAGATCGTGCGTGCCGGTGCAGAGATAGGCGTATTGCGCGATGGTGCACCGTTCCCGCAAGATGACCTCCCCCAAGCAGTATGCCTCGGCTCCTGGTGCAAGAGTGGAGCGGTCCTCAAGTGTGAGATGCCAGGGCATGACGATTCGGGCGGTTTGGCTGACGAACGGTCGACCTTGAATTTTGGCGCCGAAACACTTCATTAGGAAGAGCCTCCACGCATTCAGTGGCTTGGGTGAGAGCTTGAACAGCGTTGCCTGGACGACTGACCACAAGGCGCCCTTGAGCCTTATAGAGAGAGGCCAGGGCGAGCTGTACGCATCTGTTTGTGATTTCGCGGTGACCGGATGGGGCATGGTCTTAGCGGGCTTCCGCCTCCTGTTGATGAACGGGTTGCATGCTCTGGGTCTCGGTGATCGAATCGTCTTCTGCTTCAGATGCACCGAAGAATACTTCTGAGGGATCGATTCCGAGCAATTCGGCGCAGTCCTCGAGGAACTTACTGGCGATCGCTCGATAACTGAATTCCTTGGCGCGTTCTGCGGCTCGTGTGCCCATGCGAATCGCCCGCTCGGGATCTTCGATGAGTGACTTGAGGTGTGACGCGAGCTGGGCTTCTGCATCTGGAGCTTCTCTCTCGAAGACGAGTCCGTTCTCGCCCGGCACGAGGTACTCCAAGAATTGGGGAAGGTCACTCACGACCGGGACGAGGCCTGTTGCCATGGCTTCGATTGGCGCAACAGGGCAGGCTTCCCCGTAGTAAGCGACGGACGGATAGCAGTAGTAGTGTGCGCTTCGGAGCGCGTTGGCGAGCTCCTCTCGATCGAAGATCGGATCTTCGATCGAGATTGCAGCGCCTTCGGCTAGTTTTTTAAGCTTGTCTAGATAGGGTTTTCCGCCACCGCCTTGCTCGAGGGCAGAAGGGCCGATCAGTCTGAGCTTGAGCTCAGGGTAGTCCTTGGAGAGGATGCGGAAGGCACCAACGAGCAGATGCAGGCCTTTCTCTTTGTTGATCCGTCCGGTGTAAATGATGGTTTTTTGCGGTGATGTAAAGTTGCGTTCCTCCGAAGGAGGAGTGAAGACATCGGTTCGGATCGGGTTGGGCATCACTCGGAGAAGGTCTTTGCGCTTGACGAGAGGTGTTTGGGCCGCGACGGCGTCGGCTACTGCTCCGCTTGCCGCGGCGAGGCGATGGGTTCGGAGATAGATCCATGCCTGCCTTTTGGGGAAGCGGTTCATGTTGACATTGATCTTGCTCCGGTTGCGATGTGAGATCGACATCATCGCGGGGAGGAAGAGGGTGTTGGTCACCACGACGTCGGAGGGTGGGACCTCGGCGAGCCATCGCAAGCCGTAGAGGAAGTCTTTGATGAGATCGAATTTGTTGAATCGGGAGCGCTTGAACTGTGTTCTGCGGAGAATGCGGATTCCGTCGCGATCCTCTTGGTTTGGTGATCCCTCGTAGGCGCGTGAGAGCATGGTGACGCGGTGGCCCATGCGATTGAGTTCGTGTGCCAGCCCCATCCAAACCATTTCCATGGCGCCGCATGGTGCTGGAGGGAGCGCGTTGAACGGGCCGGTGACGATGGTGAGCCTGAGGGCTCTGAAGGGCCCCTTGAGGGTGCTTGGTCCGAGTGGTCGTTTTTTGATGAATTCTGCGGGATTCCCGGCGTGGATTTCCCCGGCCGGTACATCGCGC
>JBCDAP010000370.1:0-2938 GCA_039185335.1 Planctomycetota bacterium
CCACCACCGCGATCGAGGCGGACACGCCGATCATGCCGGAAGCTATCAAGGGTTGGCCATCGTGAACAAGATAGCTTCCGTGAATGTGGCTGTGGTCACCGGAACCCGAGCGGAGTGGGGATTGCTCGAATCCGTCCACGATGAACTGATCAAGAAGCAAGCGGTCCGGACAGACTTGGTTGTGACCGGAGCACACCTTCTTCCAGACGTCGACACCGTAAGCGGTATCACTGCACCAATCTCGGCCAAAGTGGTGATGCAAGAACCCGGCCAGTACGGTCGCAGCGCCGATGCGAAGGCCCTCGGACGCGGCACCGAAGGGCTCGCTTCATGCTTTGAAGATTTTCAATCACATATCGTCGTCGTACTCGGCGACCGTATCGAAGCGTTCGCGGCTGCGTCGGCTGCTTCGGTGGGCGGCCAAATCCTCGTGCACATTCACGGCGGTGACCGCGCGGAAGGTGTCGCTGACGAGGCCATGCGACACGCGATCACGAAGCTTGCCCATATCCACTGCTGCGCCACCGAACAATCCGCCGAACGCGTTCGACGCATGGGAGAAAAATCGGGGAACGTCCACATCACAGGATCTCCTGCGGTCGCAGGGCTCCAAACAATCGAACCCATCAGTGAAGCCAAATGGTCAGAACTTTGCGAACCTCAGGCGGTGATCATCCACCACGGAGCGGGGCTAGAAGAAGAGATCGAAAGACAGACCGCGAACGCTATAGCAAATTCTGTTCGAGGAAGACGAACGCTTTGGCTTCGTGCCAACAACGATCCTGGCAGCGAAACGATCGATGAGGTTCGCGATAGATTTCTTCGAGAAAACCAACACGTGGCTCGAATCGATCACCTGCCCCGCCAGGAATTTGTAGGGACTTTGAAACGCCTCGCAGCTTCCGAGGGAGTGCTCATCGGCAATTCTTCCGCGGCGTTGATCGAATGCGCGGCCCTTGGTGTCTCCGCAGTGAATATCGGACCAAGGCAAAGCGGACGAGAGCGAGCAAACAACATTGTTGACCTCGAAACCGATATCACGTCCGAAAAAATCACACATGCCATCGAACAGGCTGCTGCTATCGATCGATCCAAGATGAACCACCCCTACGGCGATGGCGATGCCGCGCATCGAATCAGCGAGGTTATCGCGAACATCGATGTCTCAGAAAAATCACTGCTTCGCAAACGAAACATCTTCTGATCCAAGTTCCGGCAAGTCGGGCTCCCCGGTGGTCGATGACGAATACGCATTCCCCCCCACAGGAGATATGGCGTGTCTACTCCCACCACCGAGCAGCAGTCCGCGGTCGAAGCAGCCGTCCGCGAGATCGCGCACATCGCGACCCTCCCCGAGATCACTGTGCGAATCATCGAGCTCGTCGAAGATCCAACTTCGACAGCGCAAGACCTTCGCACGGTCATCGAAAACGATCCGGCATTGTGCGCACGTGTCCTGAAGGTGGTGAACTCATCATTCTACGGAACACCGGGCCAAGTTGAATCGATCGAACGCGCGATCGTACTTCTTGGATTAAACGCGGTGAAGAACATCGCGATCTCTGCATCGTTGACAAAGCTGTTCAAAGGCGGCGAAGTCGCACCAGGCTTCAGCGCAAAGGAGCTTTGGGTGCACTGCGTTGCGACCGCGACCGCCGCAAAACGCCTCGCAATGGAACTCGGGATGGCGCTCACCGACCAAGCTTTCCTCGCGGGCCTGATCCACGACGTGGGGCTGATGGTCGAGTTGCAAGTCGATCGCAGCAAGCTCATCGATGTCGTATCAGAACTTGGAAGCCCACCGCAGAAGGACATTCGCGCCTTAGAAGCAAAAATCTTTGGTGCCAACCACGAGCAGTTCGGAGCGGGCTTATGCAAAAAATGGAAATTCCCGAACTCGCTTGTTGAGGTTGTGGGGAAGCATCACGAACCACTCGAAGCCGAAGAGAACTGCAAGCAGCTTGCACTCTTGGTCCACGCCGCCGAGAAACTCGCCGCTAGGGCTTCTCTCGGTTTCTCAGGCGATGTCTTCAACCAGCAAATCGGTGCCGCAGAGCAGGAAGCCTTGGGACTGACCCCAGAACAGCTCGAGACGATACTCGAAGAGCTTCCCGATCTTGTCGAAGAGATCCAGGCACTTCTGAGCTAACTAAAAACACCGCGCAGGACGCGCAGGATTTTCTCGGCAAGCACGGCTAAGGATGGCCGTGCTTTGCCTTTTTGAACACATCACTCCAGTCTCTCGCGCCAATGGTGCATCGCACCATACTCGGTGAGGTCGTAGTGCAACGGCGTGACCGTGATCCGGCGCTCAAAGAGCTGATGAACATCCGTTCCTGCATCGGTATTGTGAAAATCGAGCCCCCCACCCGCGGCCCAATAATACGACTGCCCTCCAGGAGAAGTGCGCTCTTCGAAGCGATCGATGATGCCATGCGCATTCATCGGACAAACCGCGAGAGGAAGTTCCGCACGCGGATCATGAGGATCACTCGCGTCTAGCCCAATTTCATTCTCGGGAGTCCTCGAAATGTCAGAGAGTGCCGAACCTGCGATCCGTGCAGCCTGCTCGGCCTGTGCTTGAGAATAAGAAGTTCCGCTCTCCTCACAGCGGGGAATATTGACATTGAGGCAAGTGTGCGGACCCGGCACAGATTCGGCACAGATTTTTTCGATGGCACGACGCGCATGAGCCGCTGCCACATCGAACAACGGGCGTCCTCGCCCTAAGTGTAAAGAGACCGCGATGGCAGGGATACCAAGAAACGCTCCCTCGATCGCCGCCGCGACTGTTCCAGAATAGATCACATTGATGCCCACATTCGCACCAGCGTTCATACCCGAAATAATCAGGTCGGGACGATCTCCTTTGCCAAACCGATCTCGCCAGAGTGTAGAAAGCGCCAGCTTGACACAGTCCGCCGGGCGTCCATCAACA
>JBCDAP010000371.1:0-2937 GCA_039185335.1 Planctomycetota bacterium
GCCGGCTCGTGGCTTGTCGAAGGGATGGGAGAAGATTTCGTTCCCAAGATTCTGGATATTGACCTCGTTGATGAGGCGGTCGCTGTCACCGATGCCGAGGCGTTCTTGGCGGCTCGTGACCTGCTTTCCAAAGAAGGCATGCTTGCGGGATCCTCAACAGGATGTCTTATCCACGCGGCTGTTGCTTACTGCCAGAAGCAAGCAGAGCCCAAGAACGTGGTCACGCTGATCTGTGATTCAGGAGCGAAGTATCTCTCCAAGATGTTCAATGATTATTGGATGATCGACAACGGCTTCATCGAACGCGAGTCTCACAACAATCTCCGGGATTTGATTGCACGCCGCCACACCTTGAAGGAGGACTACACCGCTAAGCCCTCCGATCCGCTCAAGCAGACCTTCAAGTCGATGCAGATGAACGCCATTTCGCAGATGGCCGTTCTCTCACCGACAGATCCCAATCAAGTCGTCGGCATCATTGATGAATCGGATGTTCTGCTTGCTGTCACCGCGGACAACGAGGCGTTCTCCCGTCCCACCGAAGACTTTATGACCACGCGGGTCGAAACGATCCCGCCGGATCGTCCCGTGGCCGACTTAATGCCCATTTTCCGAGCCGACCGTGTCGCTGTGGTTGTGGGCGAAGACGGCCACTACTACGGCCTCATCACCAAATCCGACATGATCAACTACCTCCGCAGGCAACTAGTGTGATTGCGGTTGAGTCTCTGCGCCAGAAGCGCCATTAGTGTTGAACGAATCCCCTATCCGAAATGCCGAGCCTCTACGACATCCACGAACTGGCTAACCTGTCACCATGACGAACTCAAATCATCCTGCCACCGCCTGCATCCACGCCGGCCAATCTCCCGACCCCATAACCGGCGCGATCATGCCGTCCGTTGTCACCTCGTCGACGTATGCCCAATCTTCCCCAGGGCAACACACCGGGTATGAGTATTCCCGATCACACAACCCGACACGCTATGCGCTCGAACGCTGCATCGCTCGTCTCGAAGGATCCGAGCTGCTGGATCAAGACGACGTGACCTTCGGAGGCTTCGCTTTCTCGTCCGGTCTTGCGGCGATCGGAACCGCGCTCGAACTGGTCGATGCCGGGTCTCATGTCATCGCCGGTGACGATCTCTACGGCGGGACGGGCCGCCTCTTCCGCCAGGTTCGTGCGCGTACGCAGAATCTCAAATTCGACTTCGTGGATCTTTCGGGAGCTGCAGGGCCGAGCAATCTTGTCGAGGTGATGACGCCAAATACCGCCATGATTTGGCTCGAGACGCCCACCAACCCGACACTGAAGCTCACCGATCTGAGAGCCGTTGCCAAAGCCGCTCGAGAGATCAATCCCGATGTGCTTGTGTGCTGCGATAACACCTTCGCAACACCAATGTCTCAGCGACCCCTCCTCCAGGGCTGCGACATCGTCATGCACTCCTCGACCAAGTACCTGGGTGGACACTCAGATGTCGTGGGAGGTATCCTCGCCTGTCGAACCCCTGAGCTCGCCCAACGCATCCGATTCCTCCAGAACGCGGTCGGGTCAATCATGGGGCCATTCGATGCATATCTGACTCTTCGCGGCATCAAGACCCTTGCGGTCCGTATGCGTGCCCACACCGAGAACGCAACAGCGATCGCCAAGCACCTCGAATCGCACTCTATGGTCGAACGTGTCATCTACCCAGGCCTGATCTCGCACGATCACCACGACATCTTCAAAGCCAACATGGAGCTTGCAGGCGGCATGATCTCGTTCTTTCTCCGCGGAGATCTTGAGGCCTCTCGCCGATTCCTCGAGGATGTCGAGGTCTTTGCTCTGGCCGAATCCCTCGGCGGTGTCGAGTCGCTGATCGAGCACCCCGCCATTATGACACACGCCTCAGTCCCGACCGAGGTTCGTTCCGAACTGGGTATCGCGGACAACTTCATCCGTCTTTCGGTCGGTATCGAAGATGTTCGTGACCAGATCGCAGGCCTTGAAAAGGGTTTCGCAGCAGTCTGATCTCACATCATGTTGAGCAAGACTTCCGGCGATTCCGGCTGTCCTGTACGCGCGCTTAGGCCAACCGCTTCGCACATCGCGATCGCCGGCCCGACATCAAACGCCTCGGGTCGAGGCAGGTGCGGATCGCGCCATCGTTTGACCGCTCGTCCGATGGCTACGGCCCCCGGTCTTGGGGCGGTGTCCGGATCGAAGAGTTCGCCTCCCGACACCTGAAGTTCATGAGCTTCTGGCTTGACTCGATGGTGATCACGCAGTTCGCCGTCCGCGTCATACCAATCGAACCCCCAGTCAGTGACGCGGATGCAACCGCCATCTCCGGTGATGGTCATCCCTCGGAACCAAGGGCCGGCACGATCGGAGAGAGAGACAACGGCGGATCGTCCATCTTCATACCGGAGATGGGCTGACAGATCGCCTCGCAGCGATCGCAACTCCTCCGGGACCGACAAACGTTGCGGCATCGACACCGCGCCATCTACCCGGCTTGCCGTTCCCATCAGTGCTCCGATCATGCTCATCGCGTCGAACAAACGAGCAAAGACCGTACCCGCAACGGCGGTGCACCGGCTTGTGACCGCGATCTGGCGGGCTTCACCGAACTCTTGCAACACATCGCTCAGAGGCTCGAACACCTCCGCGTGCCGAAGCAGCGGCAGTGTCGGCATCACCAATCGCTGGCGATCGAGCTCGTCCCGCGGAAGCTCGCGCGTCGAACCCGCTCCCGGTTCGAGCGAGAGAATACGCTTTGAGCTCGGCATCTCTTTAAGAAGGCTGCGAAGCTCGCTGTCGGCAAGATCAATCCCCGCCGAAGTCAGCACCAGCACAAGAGGCACATCTGTGCGCACGAGCTGACGTCCGTCGTCAATACGCTCGGAATTGCCCAGGCGGTCTGCGCTGTCCCCTGCATCGCCAGAAAC
>JBCDAP010000372.1:0-2937 GCA_039185335.1 Planctomycetota bacterium
GGCGAGTTCGGACAAGGAGTGATCGATCCGGGAGCACCAGTCGGGGAACGCCTCATCGAGCACGTTTGTTCACGCAAGGCCACCATCGGTCGCCTCCGCAAATTGCTCCAGATGCAACGGCCCTCTGACATCCCCGATCGCATCCAAGTGAAACACGGCACACAAGATCTCGACAAACTGGATCCTTGGATCGTGGGCGAGGCGTACCAAGCCGGTGATCCGCTCACCGAGGAAGTCCTCAACGATTCTGCGGACCGCCTGGGCGTTTGCATCGCCAACGTGATCACGCTGCTTGCGATCCCAACCGTATTGCTCGGAGGTGGGCTCGCCGAAGTGGGTGGCCAGAAGTACGCCGATCGTGTGACAGGGGCATTGCACGCGAATCTCTATCCCGCTTCTCACGCTGAGCGTGTCCGCGTCAAGCTCACCGAGTTGCAGGGCGATGCCGGACTTATCGGAGCTGCCGATCTGGCTCGAACCAAAGCGATGGCCTGATCCGTGGGGTGTCGGTGTTCAAGCAGGTAAACCCTGCGGCTTCCGAGCCCAACAGGGGGGCCATACCAAGGGGAAGACGGTCAAGTCGGCTTGCACCCGACTGAGCTGATTCTCACACTTTGGATCTGTCATGGATACGAATCCGATCCAATCTGCTCCTCCGCCGCCGACCTACCGGATCGATCTCTATCGACTTTCCGGCGCCGTGGCTCCTCTCGCGACACATGTTGCGGGCGGTCTTGCCGGTGACCAGCGAGCGGGTGATACCGTTTCGCTCTCGATGCAGGAGCCGATGCTCCGCTCGCGTGTTTCGATGCTCCGTGATCTCACGAATTCGACCCGCGGCTGGGGCTATGACCACGATCTCGAACGCCTTGCCGCGAGCCTGAACCGAGTGGGGCGTTCGATCTCATCGGTGACGGGGGAGGGAGCCGACCAAGCCGCTCAGTCCGAACTCTGGCGTCTTCTTGCGCAGCTCGGCCAGGACGCGACCCGCATCCCGCCCAAGGAGACGGTGTTGTCCATCGCGGGTTCGGTCGAGCAAGATCCGGCGGAACTCGCGCAGCAAGCTCGCCAGAGCATGCTTGAGTCGGAAGTTGCGCCCGAAACGGCTGCCGGGTTTGGGCAATGAAAGGGTGATCATTCATGAATCCACTCGTCATCGGAGCGATTTCGGTTGACAGAGCCACCCACCGATGCCGAATATTCCTGACGATCGCATCCGCGAGACCATACGAGACATGAACCATTCCATCGCCGGCCAAGCCGACGCCTCAGAGGCGGGAGAACCCGGTCAACAAAGCGACGACCCCTCTAGTCCTCGAAGTTGTGCCCGACGACCGGGCACACCCCAGAGCACGCAGTTCACGTTCGATCTCATCGAAGCGACGCATACGGTCCATCCCGATCGTCTGGGCTGGCTTCATGATCGCGTGCGCGACATCGCCAGCCATCTCGAACTCACAGGCGAGCTTCGCATCCGTCTGATCGATGACGATGAGATGGCCGCCGCTCACGAGACCTACTGCAGCGTCTCGGGCACCACCGACGTCATCACCTTCCACCTGACGCCTCCCGGGGATTCTAGACGGACGACGATCGATACCGATGTCCTGGTTTGCGTTGATGAAGCCCAGCGCCAATCCGATCAACGCGGTCACTCGCCCGAGCACGAGATGCTCCTTTACATCTTGCACGCTCTGCTTCATTGCCTGGGTGAGGATGATCGCGATGAGGAGAGCTACCAGCGCATGCACCGTCGCGAGGATGAGATCTTGCGGGCGATCGGTGTCGGTCCGCTCTTCGACGTCTCCGCCGAAGGAGGCGAGCGATGACCACAACCTGGATTATCGTGTTCACCACGTTCGCTGGCTTGCTGAGTTTGTTTGCCAGCTCGCTGCACTTTGCGCTCCGCGATTTCTCGGTTCGCAAGCTGGAAGACATCGCGGGCCGGAACGGGGGAATGGGCAAGCTCGAGTCGATTGTTGATAACGCCGATCACCACGCTCTTTCGATGGGCGCTCTTCGTTCTATCGCGGTTGCTGCGATGATCGTGGGGATTACTCTTTTGTTTGACAAGGGGTCGACGGATGATGGCGTCCTCTGGATGTGGGTCGTTGTGGCGATCGCGGTGAGCGCTGCGTCGATGTATCTCGTCACGGTTCTTCTCCCTGCGAGTCTTGCCGATCACATCGGTGAATCGCTGATCCATAAGTGCTCGGCCATCATCAAGCTTGTCCACCTGGTCTTCCTTCCCCTTCGTTGGTTGCTCGTGGTTGACTCCGCGGTGAAATTTCTCGCGGGCACGCACACGGTGACCGAGCAAGAAGAGGTCGAGGACGAGATCTTGTCGGCCGCGACCGAAGGCGAACGAGAGGGCTCGCTGGGTGAAGCTGAAAAGGGCATGATCGAGTCGGTGCTAGATATGCGCAACAAGGATGCGCAAGAGATCATGACACCTCGGACCGAGATGGAGACATTGCCGGTGGAGTCGACGCTCGAAGAAGTGCGAGCGTTCATCGAACAAGCGGGCCACTCTCGGATCCCTGTCTATGAGGGCGATCACGATCACATCGTGGGCATTCTGTACGCCAAGGACCTCCTGCAACTTCTCGGCAAGCACACCAATGATTTTGATCTTCGCAGCATCCTTCGCCCTGCGGTCTTTGTGCCCGAAGCGAAACCCGCGGCCGACTTGCTCGTTGACCTCCAGCAGATGAACGTGCACATGGCCATCGTCCTCGATGAGTACGGCGGCACGACAGGTCTCGTTACGCTCGAAGACATCCTCGAAGAGATCGTCGGTGAGATCCGCGACGAGTACGAGCCCGAGGATCAACAAGAACCGATGGTCCAAATCAATGGGGACGAGCGCACCGCCGATATCGAGGCACGCGCCACGATCTCCGACGCCAATCGTGCACTCGAGGACATCGAGATCGA
>JBCDAP010000373.1:0-2933 GCA_039185335.1 Planctomycetota bacterium
ATCGAACTTGCGGCCGACCCGGGAGAAGTGGGCGGCTTTGATAAAGCCAAAGGATTCGTGGATAGCAATGCTGGCGGGGTTCGGAAGGGAGATGCCGGCGATGACCGTATGGACATCGAGCTCACCCAGACGCGCAAACAGATCGGCGTAAAGCGAACGACCATGCCCCGCACCGGTGTGCTCACTCGCGATGTAGATCGCGGACTGGGCCGAGTAGCGATAGCCCCACCGCTCCTGCCATTGGGAGGCGTAGGCATAGCCCACGATGGTGTCACCCGCAAGCTTCACCAACCAGGGATGCGTCGCGGTAACACTTTCGAGGCGTTGGGCCATCTCGATGTCCGAAACAAGATCCCGCTCGAACGAGATAATCGTGTGCTCGATGTAGTGGTTGTAGATCTGAGCGAGGCGAGGAGCATCGGCTGGCGTCGCGGGGCGGATCATGAAGTCAGGATACGCGGGTGCCTGGTATTTGGTGTTGCTACCCTTGCACACGATGATCGATACGCACTGCCATCTGACATTCGACGATTTCCAGCAGGTTGAAGGCGGGCCCGCGGGCGTGGTGCAGCGCGCGAAAGACGCCGGAGTGCGAGGCATGATCTCGATCTCCACCAGCTCGAACGATTGCGAGGCGGCTCTCAAGGTCGCACAAGAATTCGACGGCGTCTGGTGCTCGAGCGGTGTGCACCCCCTCTACTCACACGAAGGAAGAGGCGGAACCCACGATTGGGCAAGGATCCACCGATGCGCCGAGGCCCCTGAATGCGTGGCGTGGGGTGAGCTGGGCCTGGACTACCACTACGAGGGCGATCACACCCCGGTCCAGCACGCGGTGCTGGCGGAGCAGCTGGCGAATGTCGAGTCCTGGCGAGGTGAAAGCGAGAAGCTGCGCGACATGCCCGTGGTGATCCACTGCCGGGAGGCATTCCACGATCTGATCCCGATCCTGCGCGACAGCTCGATCCCGGCAGACCGGTTCGTGTTCCACTGTTTCACAGCCGGGCCGGACGAGATGCGGCAGGTGATGGACTTCGGCGCGATGGTCAGCCTGACGGGCGTGGTCACGTTCAAGAACGCGAAAGAGGTGCGCGAGGCGGTCAAGCTCGCACCGGCAGACCGAGTGATGGTGGAAACGGACGCACCCTTCCTGACGCCTGCGCCGCACCGGAAGGTGTGGCCGAACGAGCCGGCGTACTCACGGGTGATCGCGGAATTTCTGGCCGCGGAGATCTACGGAATGGAGTGGGAAACGTTCGAAAAGCAGATCAACGAGAACACGCTGCGATTCTTTGGGGTGGAGGCTTAGCCTGCGATACTTGATTCGTCGCTCGGAGTGTGGCACTGGCAGATTGCCGCCAGTGTTCGGAGAACGTTGACCCAAACGAGCGCTGGGAGACAAACCACCAGTTCAGCACGGTGAAAGTGCCATGCATCGAGGTTGAATCCGCTACATTTTGCGCATGAGTACGCCCCCCGCTTCATCCGACCTTCCTCGCATCCTCACCGGTGACACGCCCACAGGGCGGCTGCACCTCGGACATTGGGTGGGCTCACTGTCCAGCCGGGTCGCGCTGCAGGACGAGTACGAGTGCTTCTTCCTCCTCGCGAACATGCACGCCTACACGACGCGAGCCGACCAACCAAGCGAGATCCGCCAGGACACCATCGAGATCGTCAAGGACTGGCTCGCCTGCGGCATGGACCCCGAACGCTCAACGTTCGTCCTCCAGACCGAGATCCCCGCGATCGCGGAGCTGAGCTGGTTCTTCGCGATGCTCGTGCCGTTCAACCGCGTCATGCGGAACCCGACACTCAAAACCGAAATCGACTCGAAGGGGCTGGGCGACACTTATTCCTTCGGCTTCCCCATGTACGCGGTCGGGCAGTGCGCCGACATCCTCGCGTTCCGCGCACACCTCGTGCCGGTTGGCGAAGACCAGAAGGCCCACATCGAGATGTGCCGGGAGGTCGCGCGGAAGTTCGACATCCAGTACTGCGGCGTCGACTCGAAAGCAGAAGACGCCGACTTCGAAAAGCTCGGCGGCGTGTTCCCCGTGCCCGAAGCCAAGATCGGCGAGGTCGGCCGACTCGTCGGCATCGACGGCGAACAAAAAATGAGCAAGTCACTCGGCAACGCCATCTTCCTCAGCGACACACCAAAGCAGGTCAAGAAAAAGGTGGGCTCGATCTACCCAGGGCAGAGCCGCGAACCGAACGAGCCGGGCGATCCGGACATCAACCCCGTGTTCGAATACGCCGACGTGTTCATCGAGGACAAGCAAGCGGTCGCCGAGATGAGAGAACGCTACCGCAAGGGCGACAACCTCGGCGACGGCCACGTCAAAATGGCCGTGGTCGACGCGATCAACGAACTGCTCGAACCGATGCGCGCCAGGCGTGAAGCACTCGAAGGCGAGACGGGCGACAAAAAAGTCCTCGAGATCCTGCGTGAGCACACGCTGAAAGCCAACGCTGCAGCCGAGGAAACCCTCGCAATAGCAAAAGAAGCGATGGGGCTGGGATACTTCGGACGGGAGATCGTGCTGCGGGAGAAGTGAATGGCCAATAACGAGGGAGAACTTGGAAAAGGACTACGTATCGCGGCCCGCGTGGACGAGAGCGGACGCGTCGTCGAGATGCTGCTGCCAAGCAAGCGTTGGCAGACGTTTGTCCTGCTGGTCGCGGTCCTGGGCTTTGTGGTCACACTTGTCATCTTTGATCTGCTGCAAGGACAAACAAACTTCTGTGCCGCGATGATTCTGACGGGCTTCGTGGTCTTGGGTGTCTTCGCGTTGGCTCGGCCGCTGTATCCGAGACTGTCACGAATGAACTTGCTCGCGAAGAGTGTGCTGTTCGGACCGGACAAGGACTGCACCGCAGAAGACCTCTGCATCGCGATGGCGGTCGCCGATGGCGCGCTGCGTGGGCTG
>JBCDAP010000374.1:0-2931 GCA_039185335.1 Planctomycetota bacterium
CCGCAAAGGGGATTCTGGATCCCTGCGACTGCCATCGTATCACGAACCGGAGAAAGTCTGGTGTATAAGATCGAGGCTGGCACCGCTCGCGAGATCGTGGTCGATGTTCTCGAAACCTCCGACGGCTTCCGCCGAGTAGCGTCACCTGAGCTATCGGAGGGACAGTCGATTGTCGTCCGAGGGATGCAATACCTCGCGGATGGCGATGCGATTTCGGCAGAGCCCGCGGCAAACGGGGGCTTTCGATGAACCTACCTAAGCTCGCGATTACGCATCGCCCTGTCACACTAGTCTTTGCAGCCATTGTTCTCATCGCGGGGGCGATGACATTCGGCTCGATGTCGAGGCGCGAAAACCCGCGGATCACTATCCGTTCGGCGACAGTCGAGACCTATTGGCCAGGCGCATCTGCACTGCGGATGGAAGAACTCGTCACCGATCCGCTTGAAGACTCCATCATTCAAATAGAAGAAGTTGAGACGGTTGAGAGCATATCTAGAACGGGATACTCCCGCATCGACATCACGCTACTCGACAGTGTTCTCGCCGACACGCTCGATCAGACTTTCGATCTTGTGCGTGACAAAGTTGACGCGGTTCGCGGTTCGCTGCCGGAAGGATGTGGTGAGCCTTTCGTCAACTCCGACTTCGGCGATGTGTCTTCCGTATGTGTTGTTGTGCACCCCACCGGGGTGAGCAGAGATAATCCATACTCATACCGGGATCTTGAGTTGGTCGCGTCGGATCTCGAGACCGAGCTCAAGCGGCTCGGGTCGGTAGCGAGCGTCCAGACGTTCGGCGTGCCCGACGAGACGATCACGCTCGGAGTTTAAGCCGCGCAGTGGTCAAAGCTCGACATCACACAGAGTGAACTCGCAGCCGCGATCGATGAGCGCAACGTCGCGAATAGCGGCGCTGCCATCATCACTCCCGAACGACGCTACCCGCTTCGGCCCACCGGCGAGCTGATCACTACGGAGGAGATCGCCGCAGTCCCAATCCGTTCGGTCGAAGGACAACGCTCGGTCACGATCCGCGACCTCCCCTTTGACATCCGCCGCGGCCCCGAAGATCCACGGTCCAGTGGCGTTCGGTTCACATCATCGGAGCACAGATCAGGCCGTGCCGTGTTGCTCGGCATCACGATGAAGGAAGGTGAAAACGTTGTTCAACTCGGCTCCGACGTCGACGACATCGTGGATCGCTTTCGGCAGACCTCGCTGCCCGAGGATCTGGAGATCACCAGGGTCAACGATCTGCCTCGGCAAGTTGGTGCACTAATCGTAGATTTTGTAGAAAGCTTGTGGCAGGCGATCGCAATCGTGCTGCTGGTAGCATTCCTCATGATGGGGTGGCGGCCTGCACTCGTCATGGCTGCCGCTATCCCACTCTGCATGATTTCGGCGATCGCCATCGTACCTCGGTTCGGTGTCGAGCTTGAACAGTTTGCGATTGCTTCGCTCATCATCGTCCTCGGTATGGTGGTCGACAACGCAATCGTCGTCACCGACAACGCCCAACGCCTGATGAACGAGGGCGTCGACCGAGAGAAAGCGTCTATCGACGGCGCGAACGAGCTCGCTCGCTCAATCCTCTCTTCTACGCTCACCACGGTCAGTGCTTTTCTACCAATGCTCACGATTGCGGGGGGCACCGGCGAATACATGCGAAGCCTGCCCATCGTCGTGTCTGCGACGCTGATCAGCAGCTACATCGTGGCAATGACGGTCACGCCAATGATGTGCTCGTGGATCCTGCGACCGAAGCAACTCAAGAATGGGCAGCAGAGTCGAGTTGGGGCGGTCTATACCAAGCTGATAAAACGCTGCGTGTCTTTTCGGATCATCACACTATCCGCGGCCGGGCTTGCTGTCTTGATGTCTCTCGGCTTGATGCCTGTTGTTGGAACCGCATTCTTCCCTGGAGGGGTTCGGGATCAGCTGTTCGTTCACGTGACAGCGCCCGAGGGGACATCTCTCCGAGCGACCGAAGCGATTGTTGCAGAGGTTGAAGACGTCATCCTTCGGACAAGCGGCATCGAAACCAGAGATGGAGTTACCCAGCGACTCGTCAATGCGACATCCTTTGTCGGCACCGGTGGCCCACGCATGATGCTCTCGCTCGACCCAGAGCACAGCATTCCGAATTATGCGCTGATACTTGTCAATACTTCAGACGCCACACTGACACGAGCATGGGTAGATGAGCTGCGGATCGCCGTCGCAGCCATCCCGGGCGCACGGATCGATGTCCGGCCGTTTATGACTGGACCGCCGGTCGATAACCCGGTCGAGTTCCGCTTCATTGGACGCGATATCGAAGTGATGCGTTCGATGGGTCAAGAGATGTTGGAGGAGTTTGAGCAAACGCCAGGAACGGTCATGCCGTTCGACGACTGGGGCGAGATGGTCAACACCATTGATCTCAGCGTCGACGCTGAACGGGCATACCTCGCTGGTGTGACCAGTAGAACCATCTCCGAAGAACTCGACCTGCTTTATGGCGGCGGAATCCTCACAACGCTTCGCGAAGGCGACCACCTTGTGGATGTCGTACTACAGCTCGACGAAGAGGAACGCCGGTCGGTTGAGTCTCTACGCGAAGCGGCGATACGTACAGCTGACGGGACCGTACCGCTCACCACAGTTGCGACCATCGATGCGGGGCACGAGTACGGTGCCATCGGCCGCCGCAATCGCGAGCGATGCCTCACGGTCGGTTCGCAAGCCGCCGATGGGTTCCTTGCGAACAACATCACTACAGACATTGGTCAAAGGTTGGAGGCGATGGTTGAACAGCTGCCTTTGGGCTATCGGCTTGAAGTCGGTGGAGAAGCTGAAGAGTCAGTTGATGCACAGCGGAGTGTGTCCACCGCGTTCATGATCGCCGTCGTGCTGATCTTTGTGGTATTGCTTGTACAGTACAATTCAC
>JBCDAP010000375.1:0-2926 GCA_039185335.1 Planctomycetota bacterium
GAGGGGTATCGCAAAGCACTCCGAGCGATGAAGCGAGTTTTTCAGGAGTCTCTCGCCCTTTGTGGTGCCCGATGATGACGCACTTGCGGCTGCCGATCCGCCCGAACCCCGCCACCACTGCTGGGTCATCGCCGTATCGGCGATCCCCGTGGATCTCGCAGAAGTCTTTGACGATTGCTTCGAGGTAATCCCTTGTCTGGGGTCGTTCGGGATGTCGCGCGACACGGACGGTGTCCCAAGGTTGAAGGGACGAATAGATTTTTTTGAGGACTTGCTGGCGGGATTTGCGAAGGCCGGCGATCTCTTTTTCGAGCCCCGGACTGGTCGATGGCGCTGATTCGAGGGCCGCGATCTGATCATCCACTTCTTGCAGAGGCTTCTCAAAATCGAGCTTGTAGGCAAGGGCCATGGAACGCTCCGCATGGGATAATGACACCGGTCGAATCGAGCAGTGTACGCTTGGATCCTCTCAATATTCTACACAGACGGATACCCTTCATGACTACGAATCCCGACTCAGCACCCAAGCTTGCACTTCTCGGTTGCGGCAACATGGCCACCGCGATTGTTGTTGGCGCCATCCGTTCTGGCCGATTCGGGCCGGGTGACTTCATCGCGATGGTCCCTTCCGAGGCTTCGCGCGAACGATTGGGCGGATTGGGTATCCCGGCGGTGTCGCAAGCCAGCGAACTGAAGCCGGCCCTTGATGGAGGGGCGAGGCTGATGATGGCTGTCAAGCCCCAGATCGTGGAAGAAGCTTCGAAGGCGCTTCCTCAAGTCAGCGATCCAATCGGGGTGATCAATATTGCTGCAGGTTGGTCGAACGCAGACCTTGCCGAGGTCCTTCAGTGTTCGTTAGGGAAACGTCCGCGAGTGGTACGGACGATGCCCAACACTCCCTCAATGGTGGGAGAAGGGATGACGGCGATCGCTCCCGCGCCCGATGCTTCTGCAGAAGATATCGCCTTGACGGAATCGCTCTTCCGATCTGTTGGAGAGATCGAGCGGATCGAGGAGCCGATGATCGATCCGTTTACAGCGGTCGCGGGGTCCGGGCCGGCTTACATCTTTCGGTTTACTGAGCTGATGGCGAGGGCCGGCGAGCGGCTAGGGCTTTCCCCGACACTTGCCGCTCGTCTCGCGCGGCAGACTGCTGTCGGGGCGGGGGCGCTGATGGCGGATTCGGATCTTCCTCCGGAGAAGCTTTGCCAGAACGTGACAAGCAAAGGAGGGATGACGGCCGAGGCTCTCCGCGTGTTCGAAGAGAATGGGCTGGATGAGATTGTGTCTCAGGCAGCCGAGGCGTGCGCGGCGAGAGGCGCCGTGTTAGCTCGGGAGGCCGCCGACAGGAGGCAACAACGATGAATTCTTCATGCATCTGCAACAGATAAACTGCGAAACGGAACAATATGTGCGGGAGCGAGTCGTTCTACGCGCTTGTGGGGTTGCCCGCCAATCCATCTAGGAGAATGCCCATGTCGATGGTGATTCGCACAGTTCGCAATCGTTTGGCCATGCTTGTCGCAGCGGCTGTCACTTTTGCTTGTCTGCCTCTCGCTCAAGTTGAGGCCCAGTTCCGAGGCGGGTGGCGCGATATCTCGACGCCCTCGATCACCTCTGAGGGTCTTGAAGAGTACGCGGAGATGCTCTCGATGGATGAACTCCAGCTGGAGTTTGCCAAGGACCTGCAGCAGAGCTATCTCGCTGAGCTTGCCGAGATCGGCGACCAGATGAACGAGGTTCGCGAGGCGGCGCGGGAAGAATTCCAGACAACCAGGGACTCTTCGGTCTGGCAGGACATGATGGAGGTCGCTTTTCGTTTAGGCGAGAAAAAGGAAGAGCTCGAAGAGCAGTTCTTCGAAGATGTCAAACTTGGGCTGACCGACGAGCAACTCGCGAGATGGCCCATGGTGGAGCAAAGATTCCGTCGTGACGCGACCCTCTCGAACGGCGGGTTGATCGCTGGCGAAACGGTTGACGTTTTTGATCTTGCCGAAGATTCCGACTTCGCGGAGAACTCTGAGGTCATGGCCGCGGTGACTCCGATTCTCGAGCGCTATTCTGAAGATCTCGATCGGGCGCTCGTGAAGCGGAACGAGGTTTATGAGAAGGGCATGATGGAGGGGATGCGGGCCTGGCGCGATCAGGACATGGAGAAGGTGGGTGAGCTCTTTGATAACTCACGCAATGCCGCGAAGGACATCCGCGGGATCAACGAACGCTATGTGCGATCGATCGCGTCAGTGCTGCCTGCGGAAGACAGCGAAGCTTTCAAGCGGAAGTTCCAGACCGAGAGTTTTCCTGAGATCTACCGCGACACGGCGGCCCACTCCGCGTTTCAACGCGTTATGGAACTCGACTCGCTGACCGACGAGCAGAAGAAGGAGTTGGAGTCGATCAAATCGGCCTTCGACGAGCGTATGGAGCGCATCAACGACGAGCTTGCAGATGCCGTGCTCAAGTGGGAAGAGAACCGGCCGGCTTCCGCGATGTTCGGGCGGGGCCCGAGGGGCGGTTCTGAAGAAGTCCAGACAGAGCGGAAGACCAAGTCCGCCTTTGTGGAGCGTTCGATCGATCAGGTCCGTGGTGTTCTGACCGAGGATCAGGCGAGTGTTCTCCCCGAAGCGCCCAGCAAGGATTGGCGGAACATCGGCGCATGATCGACGCGGCCACCTCGCCAGAGCCGCTGACGCGCAAGCCGGCGGTGGACGCCGATGCGGCGTCGCGGATCGGAGCCGATCAGGCAACCCGTCTGCGCGCGGTGCCCTTTGCCATCCAATCGGGTGTCCTGCATGTGGCGATGCTCGAGCCCAATGATCTGGACGCGATCGACGAGATCGCGATCACGGCAGATCTTCCGGTTCAAGGCATTCTGTGCGAGCAAGAATTACTTGGTGAGCTTCTGCGCGAGCACTTCGGGACGACC
>JBCDAP010000376.1:0-2920 GCA_039185335.1 Planctomycetota bacterium
TCTGCTGCGCGATGGCGATCAATCGTATTGCTGGTTCTCCGTAGATTTGCTGAATCCCGAGCCCGAAAGTCGGCTCAATCCCACAAAGATCAAAGATTTCGTGTTTGTTGAGAGCCGGCTGCAACGCCGGTTGGTTCATCGAACCTTGTGACATAGCACAGGCATTCCGTCTCGCTTGGCTTTCGGTCTGTGTCATCGGTCACCACGAAAGGAAAGATGATGTCTCCAGCAACACGAACACTCAGCGTCAGCATCGTTGCCGGCTTTGTTTGCACCGCCGCTCATGCTCAAGCGGCCACCGCTCACCCCGACGGTGAAGTGGGGTTCCAGGACTTGATCGCAAGCACCACAGCGAGCACCGCCGCGACATTCTTAATGACCTCCGGGACAGAGCGCGACGTCCAGATCCGATCGATCGATTTTGAGAACGGGATCATCGAGCTCTTCAACTTCTCGAACATCGACTACGACCTCTCGGGTTGGCGTTTCTGTTCGCATGACTTTGATCAGGCACGCCGGTACACCGCGACCGCCGGCCTCAACGGTGTCACCATCGAGTCAGGCAGCAGTTTGTTCATCCACTTCGACAACGACGCACCCGCGAATGATTCTGACCGTGTCGATCGTTCTTCGCTGGGCGGTGCGTTTGCCCTGCCGCTTGATCAGGATGCCTACGGCATCCAGCTCTACGCGCCCATCGGCGGTCCGGTGAACTTCGGCAACTCCTCGCAGATCACTGACCATCTCCAATGGAACATCAACGGACAAAGCGTCGGATCCGCGGAGGTCCGCACCGGGCAAGCGGTAAGCCAGAACCTCTGGTCAGCGGGGGGCGACTTCATCGTGACTACAGCCGAAGCCCAGTTGATCATGCTGGCCGATCTCTCGGGAGACATCCTCGGCTCGCCCAGCGAGTACGTTGCGATCGAACCTCAACCGATCTGCAACAATCCTTCGGACGTTGACGGCAGCGGCGAACTGGACGCGTTTGATGTCATCCAGTTCCTGGAAACCCTCGAGCTGGGGTGCGAGCAAGAGTAAACGCAACCAACCCGACATATCTTGAGTGGATCTTTCATGCCGCCACAGTGCGGCATGCTTTTTTGAACCTGGCATATACCCAGCGTCCGGCACCACGATCTCGCCAAGCACAACGCAACCCTGCTGCGCGGTCGCACTATGGTCCTCGCCTTGTCAATCCTCATCCCCTGAGCGATCGAAGCCATCGAATCCTGACGATTCGTTGCCGCTTCGCCTACCATCTCGCCCCCTACTCCTACTGATATAGAGGACGAGCCACGATGGAAGCCGGGATTGTTGGATTGCCGAATGTTGGGAAGAGCACGCTGTTCAACGCGTTGACAGCTGCGGGTGCTCTTGCCGCGAACTATCCGTTTGCCACGATCGAGCCGAACGTGGGGATCGTCGAGGTGCCCGATCCGCGTTTGGAAGGCATCGAGGAGCATATTCCGACGCAGAAGGTGATCCCCGCCGCGTTGCGTCTGGTGGATATCGCTGGCCTGGTCGCTGGGGCGTCCAAGGGCGAGGGGATGGGCAATCAATTCTTGAGCCATATCCGCGAGGTTGACGCGATCTGCCATGTTGTACGGTGCTTCGAGAAGGCTCCGGGCGGCGAGGAAATCACGCATGTCTCGGGCAAGGTTGATCCGATCGACGACATTGAGACGATCGAGACCGAGTTGATCCTCGCGGATCTGCAGACGGTGGAGAGCGCGCTGCCCAAGGCCGAGCGAGCCGCACGCTCGCGCGACAAGGACGCGATGGTCCGTGTCGAGGTGTTGAAGACGCTCGAGCCCATCTTCGCTGAGGGCAAGGCGGCGAGAGGCCTTCTCGAATCGGGCGCGTTCCAGACTCCTGAGGAACAACGAGCCCTCAAGTCGCTTGGCCTGCTCTCCACGAAGGATGTCCTCTATATCGCGAATGTTGATGAGGACGATCCGAGGGGCGAAGGCGAGCTTGCGAACAAGGTCCGTGAGCGTGCTTCGGCGGAGGGCATGAGTGTTGTGCCTGTGTGCGCAAAGATCGAGAGCGAGCTGAGCGAACTCGAAGAGGATGAGAAACGCGAGATGCTCGCTGACCTCGGGCTCGAAGAACCCGCGTTGCACTCGGTGGCTCGCGCGATCTACAAGCTCCTGGGCTTGCAGTCGTATTACACCGCGGGCGAGAAGGAAGTGCGGGCTTGGACGATTCCGCAGGACGCGACCGCTCCGCAAGCCGCGGGTGTGATCCACACCGACTTTGAGAAGGGCTTCATCCGCGCTGAGGTTTACTCGTATAACGACCTGCGTGAATTGAAGAGCGAGAAGGCGATTAAAGAAGCCGGCCGGATGCGGATCGAGGGCAAGGCGTACGTGATGCAAGATGGCGACATCTGCCACTTTCTGTTCTCAAAGTGATGAACCCCACGAACCTCATCGTGGACGAATCTGGGCCGACGCCGGCGGAATACTGCGAGCTCCGCGCGATCAACGACATGTCGAAGCGGACGATCTCGGTCGCGGAGCAAGCCCTGCCGCACTCGCTGCTGTCTCTCGCCCTGCGCGACCAAAGCGGTGTTTGCATCGCGATGGGTCGCGTCGTGGGTGATGGGGCGAGCTGGTTCGTCATCGTCGATATCGCCGTTCGGCCCGAGCATCACAGCGGTGGCATCGGAACGCATCTGATGAGGATCATGATGCGATGGATCGCAGAGCGGGCCGAGGAGAGCGCTGCGATCATCCTTCAGGCGGACATCCCGGCTGACCGCTTGTACGCTCGCTTTGGCTTTCGGCACACGGCTCCGGGAACCGTCGGGATGTCGATCCATGTCGGACGTACACCGTTCGACCCCGAAGGCAACCTCGGGTCACAAATCCTCTAAACCCGACGGCGTCGAAGACCAACCAACGAGCCTGCCACA
>JBCDAP010000377.1:0-2883 GCA_039185335.1 Planctomycetota bacterium
ATGTTCGGGCGATCGGTCAACGGCGATTTCGCGAAGCTGTTCCCCTACGGCATCTACGCGATCCCCGAGATCTCCATGGTCGGGTGGACTGAGCAGCAGCTGACCGAGCAGGACATCCCATACGAGACCGGGGTTGCAAATTACCGTGAGATCGCTCGTGGTCAGCTCCTTGGTGATGAATCCGGCATGCTCAAGATGTTGATTCATCAGGAGTCCCGACACATCCTTGGTGTGCACACCATCGGCACGGGCGCGACCGAGCTGATCCACATCGGGCAGGCGGTGATGGCGCACAAGGGGACCGTTGATTACTTCGTAGATTCGGTGTTCAACTACCCAACGTTGGCGGAGTGCTACAAGGTGGCAGCGCTGAACGGGGTCAACAAACTCACGCATGTCGTGTGATCGAAGTGCTCAGCTTGTGCGTGTGATGATGATCGAGGTCTGATCGTCATCACGGGGCTGTCCTTCGCAGAACTCGTTGACGGTGACGCGGAGGTAGTTCATCAGTTCGCCCGAAGAAGCACCCGAGCGTTGCTTGATGGCTTCGATCACGCCTTGCTCGCCCAGCATTGTTCCTTCGGAGTTTGCGGCTTCGTAATACCCGTCTGAGAGGAGGATGAAGCGGTCGCCGATCTCGAATCGGAACGGCTCGACGGGGTCGTCGTGGAGATCGGAATCGATGCCGAAGGGCATGGAGTTTGCGCCGAGGATGGTTGCTTCGCCCGAGGCTTTGACAAAGAGCAGAGGGGCTTGGCCTGCGGAGAGGTAGTGCAGTTCGTGAGTCTTTGTGTTGAGCAACCCCAAGAAGGCTGTGACGAACCGCCCGACGGGGAGGTCAATCGAGAGCTGCTCGTTCGCGTGTGCGCCGATGTCCCGGAGGTTGCTAGAGGTGCGTGTTCCCATGCGCATCATGGCAAGGACTTGGACAACCGATAGCGCGGGGCCTATGCCGTGTCCGGTGGCGTCGGCCATGAAGATGAAGGTGTTGCCTGGGAGGGGAAGATCGGTGATGTCGATGACATCGAAAGCGTCTCCGCCGGTTTGGTCGGCGGCCTCAGAGATCGCGGCGATGTCGTAGTTTTTGATTGCCGGCAGCTCGCCGGGCAGGGCGGATTGCTGGATCTTTTTCGCGATCTCGAGATCGGCTTCCATCTTCTTCTTGGAGATTTCCGCTTCGATCAACGAGGCGCGTTTGAGGGCGACCGCGGCTTGGTCCGCAAGGTGCTGCGCGAGCTTGACGTCGAAGTCATCGAAAATGGTATCTTCGATCGCTTGCCCATCAAGCGGGTGTTTGTTGAGGATCTGCGCGACGCCGATCAGATTCTCTTCGTGATCGACGAGCGGAACGGTCAGCATGCATCGCGTGCGGTAGCCGGTTTGCTTGTCGACCGCTTGGTTAAAGCGAGCGTCTAAGTAAACGTCGGGGATGTTGATGATTTCGTGGGTTTTTCCGGCTTCGCCGATGAGCCCGCGATCCGCGGGCAGGCGGAGGTCTTCGGAGAGTCCGTGCGCCTTGGTGGCGAAGAATTCGTGTTCTGTTGCATCGTACTGAAAGACCGAGGCGCGATCGGCGCGGAGGACGTCACGCAGGGCGTTGATAATGAGACCGAGCACGTCCTCCAGGTCCGAGGAAGAGGCGAGACGACGAGTGATCGAGAGCATGCGATCGAAGGTCTGCTCGTCTACAGTTCGTTGGATGGGTGGGGTTGGGGTCATGGCCATCTGGACTCAAGCGTACCAAACCACGATACGGACCGAGAAGGCGAAATGAAAAGGGTTTCTTCTTATGAAGCGACCGAATCGGTTTCGGCAAACATTGCTTCGATAAAGCTTTCTGGATCGAATGCCTCGACATCTTCGGGGGTTTCGCCGACTCCGACGAGTTTGACAGGCACAGAAACCGCTTTGTGAACCGCGATCACCACCCCCCCCTTCGCGGATCCGTCGAGTTTCGACAGGAAGATACCGGTCAGATCAATCGCATCATTAAACTGTTCGGCTTGCCTGACCGCGTTCTGGCCCGTCGTGGCATCGAGTACCAGAAGTGTCTCATGCGGAGCACCCTGGATCTTCTTGGCGGTGATGTCGTGGATTTTGGTGAGCTGGCGCATGAGCGAGGCGTCGTTGTGCATCCGCCCTGCGGTGTCGATGAGGAGCACATCGACTTTCCGCGCGAGGGCCGCATCGCACGCGTCGTAGGCGACCGCGGCCGGGTCGCCTCCTTCTTTTCCTTTGATGATCTCGACGCCGAGGCGCTCGGACCAGATCTCGAGTTGGCGCACCGCGCCGGCGCGGTAGGTGTCGCAAGCCGCGAGGAGAACAGACTTGCCTTGGCGGCGAAGATCGGCGGCGACTTTGGCAACCGATGTGGTCTTTCCAACGCCGTTCACACACACGACCAGGATGACGGTGGTGTTCCCTTCGGACGCAAATCGCAGGGCACGGTTCTGCTCGGGCCAGAGCGATTTGAGGTGCTCCTTCATGTAGTCGAGCACCTGATCGCCTGTGTCGATCTCTCCAGACTTGAAGTCGCGGCGGACTTGCGCGGTCAGTTCGAGCGCGGTTTCGATGCCGATGTCCGCTTGGACGAGCGTTGCCTCGAGTTGATCGATGAGCGCGTCATCGTGTTTTTTGCCGAGACGAAGCGACCGGACTTGCCCGACGAAGGTTTCGCGCGTGCGGGCGAGCGATTCTTTGACCTTCTTAAAGGCGGTGCGGAGGAGGCCCATCAGTCCTGTTCCTCGCTGTGCTCTGTCGGGACGCTGGCTGCTTTGGATTCTTTGTGCTCGCGTTTTACCTTGTCGAGCAGGGCGTTGACAAAGCCCGGCGAGCGCTCGGTTGAGAACGCCTTGGCGAGTTCGACGGCCTCGTTGATCGCGA
>JBCDAP010000378.1:0-2872 GCA_039185335.1 Planctomycetota bacterium
CTCAGCTAACAGCGTCAATCGACCGCCATAAGTCTTGTGCAAGTTCTCAGAGGTGAATACTTCCTCCACCGGACCCGAAGCAACAACACGCATATTCAGCAAAATCACCTCGTCAAAGTACTCCGACACCGTTTGCAAGTCGTGGTGGACGACCACAACCGTCTTCCCTCTCTCTCTTAACTCACGCAGGACATCCACGATTGTTCGTTCCGTCGCAGCGTCAACTCCCGCAAATGGCTCATCCATGAAATAGAGATCTGCTTCTTGCGCTAGGGCTCTCGCTAGAAAAACTCGCTGCTGCTGTCCGCCGGAAAGCTGACTGATCTGCCGATCCGACATATCCGCCATCCCCACATGATCCAAGCACGCCCGCGCTGCTTCTTTGTCTTTTCGCCCGACCGGACGACACCATCCGATGCGCCTGTAGCGACCCATGCAGACAACATCGAGCGCGGAAACCGGAAAATCCCAATCCACCGATTCGCGCTGCGGCACGTACCCGATCCGTCCTCGCATCTGCTTATACGGATGCCCCCAGAACTCAACCTGCCCGCTTGCCATCGGAACCAAGCCAAGACACGCCTTGATCAGCGTGCTCTTCCCGGCTCCGTTCGGTCCGACAATCGAGACCAGACGCCCCGCCGGCGCATCATAGTCAACATCCCAGAGCACCGGTTTGCGGTGATAAGCCACTGTCACCGCGTGCACCGAAAGAGGACTCTCCGCCGAGTGCTCGGGTCTTTCCGAAAGCCGCCTCGTCTCCTCTCTTGCGGCTGTCTTCACTCCCCGTCCTCCTGGCTCAGCAAGCCTTGGTATCCACCTTCCGGCGCTTCGCCGCCGAGGGCGCGTGCGATCGTGGTCGCGTTGTGATCAATCATTCCAACGTATGTTCCCTCATAAGTGCCCTCATCGCCCATCGCATCCGAGAACAGCTCTCCCCCCACCACGACTTCATGCCCCCGAGCGCGTGCCCCTTCGATTAGTGCACGCACGTTTCGTTCCGACACCGTCGATTCCACAAAGACTGCGCCGATCTCTCGCTCGACCAACAGATCGACCAGGAATTCGATGTCTCGCACACCGGCTTCGGATTCTGTGGACATCCCCTGGATCCCGACCACCTCGTATCCGTAGCGTTTGCCAAAATAGTTGAACGCATCATGCGCTGTTACAAGAACACGTTGGCTTTCAGGGACACTCTCGAGCGCGCGAACCGTATACGCAGCGAGTTGCTCAAGCTTCCCCAGATACGTCGAGGCGTTCGCTTCGTACATTGCAGCGCCGTCAGGGTCATACGCCACCAATGCGTCCCGGACCGCTTCAACCGCTTTCGACCATGCCTGTGGATCCATCCATACATGCGGGTCTGCGTACCCCTCTACATCCTCCGGCTGGATCAAAAACGACTCATCGATCAACTCGGTCGCAGGATGCACGGCCTTACCCGATGTCGCTGCGCCAACCAGAACATCTGTCATTCTCCCCTCGAGAAGCAAGCCGTTATAAAAAATAACGTCAGCATCCATCAGTTTCGCCATGTCCGAGCGAGTCGGCTTGTACAAGTGCGGATCAATACCGGCCGCCAGCAGGCCCTCAACCTCAGCACGTGAGCCGGCAACCTCGCGGACGATGTCACTCACCATCCCGATCGTACAAACGATGGTGTACGGCACCTGCGGCGTCGCGGAGTCATCTCCCTCGTTTCCAGAAGCTTCGTGCTGCGCACCGCATCCGCTCGCCAATGCAAGAGCGGCAAGGCAAACCAAAGACAAAAACATGAAATGGCGTAAATGTGTCAAAATCACACTCCTCATATTGGTAGCTCATGCTACAAATTTCGACAAAATAAATCAAGCGACGGCTCTAGACAAAGCCGTCGCAAGCCAAAATCCCTGTTAGAACGCCACCCCAACGCGTAAACCACCAACCAGGGCATCATCGACTCCGCCTCCAGAAGGGTTCGCAATGTATTGGAGTTCCGGTTGGACAAACACCGCCGGCGTGGCCTGGTGGCGATAGTACAGATCGATCGCGACCTCATCGTCAGTGAAACCAGCCCCAGGCTTATCAGATAAGCCCGCAAAGGTGACGTAGATGCCCGCGCTGTCGTCCTCGCGCCAAGGAAAACCACTCGAGACCGCACCAATCGCCAAGTGATGCGAAACCTCGCTCACATCTTCGTCAGAAAAACCCAGCTGCCCAAACAGTGTGAGCGAAGGGCCGTTGTCCCCGCCGATCACTTCTTGCTCGACGGTCAAGAAAGCACCCCAAACGCCTTCATCAGTCCCCCCGTCGAACCGTGCGAACTCGCCAGTGTGGTGCCATCCGCCGACCATGAGCCGCCCTGTTCGCTCTTCATCGTCAGCCGAGCCGCCCCACCCAAAGTCGAGTTGCGCAATGTGAAAGCTGTCATCAGACCCGTCAGTGCTAAAAAATGACGATGGCCCTCTAGCTCCAGTGCGGATGTCATCAACGCCCGAGGCCCCATCGTAATACCCATACCCCAGCGTCATTTCCAGGCTGGGCGAGTCGATCATCGTGATGAACACGTTCACGCTCATCGCCGAGTCGGGGTAACTCGGAAAGGCAAGAATCGTCGGGCTGAACCCGGCGGACGAGTTCGAGAAGTCTCCCGCGACATCCACGAACGCAAACTCGGAGTTGACGTCAATCTTCCCGATCTTGAAGCGGATCATGCCGTCGAGCAGCACTTGTTCGTACCAGAGTTCGAAGATCACATCGAGATGTCGATCGTTCTCGATGTTGGAATACACCTGGAGATCCCCAGAGTCGAGCGAGCCACCTTGTTCAGGGTTGACCGAGAGATACTGAATGAAAGCGGTTCCTCCCTCGACGCCGAACGCCTGCTCAA
>JBCDAP010000379.1:0-2871 GCA_039185335.1 Planctomycetota bacterium
CGGCGCCGAACTGGCAAATGGAAGACGCTTCGCCTGGCGCGGCGTGCGGATCATGGTCATCGGGTTGCTGTCAGTCAGATCACGCTTATGAGCCCACTTGTAGAACGAGCGAAGCGTGGCGATCTTCCGGGCCATTGTTGCGGCCGAGTAGTTCTGATCTGCTAGGTGCTGGAGGAAATCGCGGATCGTGTCCGCATCTGCGGCCAGAATGTGCTTGGTGACCGTATCGGGCTGGATGGAACCAGCAACGTCCGCTGGCCCCGCTGCATCGCGTGCTTTCTGATAGACCGCGAGCTCTTTGTCTTTGTCGATATTGATACCGAACGAAGACGTGAGCTGCTCGACAAACTGTCGCAGATCAGCGCCGTAACACCGCGCGGTGTACGGACTGAAGTGCCGTTCGTCGGTCAGGTAATCAAGGAAGGATTGGATAATGGGGAGTGGAGAAGTCATCGCGTCATTACTCTGGGCAGGCAGGCGCCACAGGCGCACCCGAAGGAAGGGAATCAACTCCGCCGACCCGTGCCGGCGATCTCTTTGTCGCCGACGAACCCGATGGTTCACTCCGACGACGCTTGCAATACCGCTCGCTCTCGTTCTAGGCGGACACGCTCGGCGTCCATCAACCCTTCAACGAGCACGAAGCAGCAAAACTCCGTGTACCGCTCCATGCTCTTGACGATCTCCTCAGCACCCATCGGTGCCCGCTTGTCGACACGCCCCCACGCGTATCGCAAAGCCTTCGATCGAACGATGTGGTCCGAAGCGTCGAGATGCGAACTCACCGCAGAAAGCGGCGCATCGCGATCAGGAAGCGTCGGCCCGGTCGGCTGCTGATCCGTCGTTGCACGCTGCAACTCGAACGGATCCATCTCCGCCCGTGCTTCGATACGCCTCGATCCCGAGTACATCGCGACCGAAAGACCGAGCACCGGCGGCTCGTACGGATCCCACGCGGTGATCGTGCCGACCACGATCGCGTCGGCACCCATCGCCCTTGCGAGCGTCCGAGCCTCGGCAGGCGTCGAAACCGTCGCGATCCCCAAGGCCCGCATCGCTTCGAGCGTCCGGTTCACCGGCAATGCCGCCAAACCTTCCGCCCGCTCGATCTGATACGCCAACTCATCGGTAATCGCGAGTTCGTCCACGAGGCTCACACCGCTCTCATTCCGGAGCGGGGCGACCGCAAAGATCAGCTCCCCTGCCGGAGCGCTTTCGCCCAGTTGATACGGGGCGTACACCACGAAGGGGCTTCTCAGATCTTTCTGGAAGAAGCAACCGCCGAGCAAAGGCAGCAGCATCGCGAGCAGAAAAATCGGGGCCGATCGTCGTCTCAGACTCATGCAAGCATGAGACGCAAGAACGGTGCCACGTGGACGATTCGTCGTCAGAAACATGGAATGTGCGGTTGTCATGGCTTCCTGCCGAGTTGTGGGCTCCGCCCGGTGTGAATCAAGCCTGCCGCGTCTCCGCGACAGACCAGAGAGAATTCTGTTTAAGGATCAACCGGCGCGTTCGCGATGCCGGCTTCTGGTGCGGCAGTCTCCGTTTCAGCGATGGTCGCCGGATTCACCATGGGCTGGTTCACCGATGCGGCCTGAATCGCCCGAACCACGCGCACGGACCAAATGTTGTCATCACCCGAACGGTCGGAGATGAAGAAGACCGAGCCCTCGGGGCTCCATGCCGGCATGAGATTCGCAAAGTATCCCCCAGTGATGTTGGCCCGCTGAGAACCATCCGCACGCGAGATCCACAGGTCCGCCACTTCGGGACTGCCGGCCTCGACATCCGCCGGGTTCAGGATCGTCGAGAACGCGATGTACGATCCGTCAGCAGACCAAGCGGGGTTGATCACTGCAGCGGTTGATGAACTCGCGATCTCGGTTGGCGAAACAGCCTCGCCGTCCACGTAATCCACGGTCCAAACAGAGAAGTACCGGTCACCGCGGTCTCGTGAACGTTGGAACAAGATGCGGTCTTCGGTGGGGTGCCAGTCGGGGAAGAGGCCGTACGTGAGGAAGGTTTGTCTACCGGGATTCGTCGCGTCGGCGATCCAGATTTCCCAGCGATCGGAGGTTTGCCCAAGCCGGCAATACGCGATCGTTTGCCCGTCGGCAGACCATGTCGGGTGAAGCTCATGAGCAGCATCCGACGTTACCTGAGACGCCTGCCCGCCACCAGAGGCATTCGTAATGAAGATGTCGTACGAGCCGTTGCGGTTCGATGCGAACGCGACGCGTTCACCATCGGGGCTGAGCGATGGCATCACATCGTGAGCCGCGGAGTTGGTGAGCTTCGTCACGGCGGTGCCGCGAACACTCTTGACATAGATATCTGCTGTAGGCGAATGACGCGTCGAAGCGAAGAACACCCGCTCGCCATCCGGGCTGATCGCTGGGTCGAAGTTGCGACCCTCATTCGCGAAGGTCACTTGGGCTAGGTTCTCGGTGTCATCAAAGCCCGTGTTCGTCGCGGCTCCTGTTGCAGTCGAAGAAGGCAAGTCGCCGAAGAGATCAAACCGCTCGCTCGCGGTCATGCCTTCTCGACGCTGCGCACTGTACGAGCTTGGGAAGACCTGCTCTGCAATCTGTTGGCGACGAGACTTCTGAGGAGCTTCTTCGGCCTCTGTCGCTTCCACGACCCGCATCACAGGCTGAGCCTCGCTGGACTGGCCTGATGCCTCTGGAGCTTCCGCGTTGGCTTCTGCCCAAGCGTGATCGGCGTGATCGCCTTCTTTCTGCGCTCTCTCGTCATGAGGCGGGGTATCGATATCCCCGTTCATGTGGTAATCCCTGCCGTCATCCTGATCGGCGTCGGCCTGAACATTGGTTTCGGCCTTTTCGACCCTGTTACTCGCTCCCACGAACG
>JBCDAP010000380.1:0-2867 GCA_039185335.1 Planctomycetota bacterium
GAAGATCATTTGCCGTGGTATCGATCGCCGAGGGAGCCTCAATCTTGAAGTCGGAGATGGTCTCACCCGTAAGATCGTCGAAGGTCAGCGTTCCGGTAGCCGCGTTGATCGAAACCTCCACATCGCCACCGGTCTGGGACTCGATAGCCGTAATCAGGTCGCCCACTGTAGCCGCACGGGTTTGGGTGATGCGCGACTCGATCGGCGGCGGTTCAAACCCGTCGGGCTCGGGATCCGGCGGTCCGGTGTAAACATCGTCCTTGGAATAAGAGACACCGGCAGATGTGTAGTCCTCGGTGACAAAGTTCTGCTGAATGAGACCGAGGTTGATGAGGTGCTTCGTGCCATCACGCGTGGTGATCTCGAGATCGGTTTTGCCCTCACCATCGCGGATCATGATGCCCAGACCATCGCGAAGTGCGGAGAGGGCCGTGCCATCGTTGAGCGTCAAAAGGTCGGCCTTGGCAACGGTGTTCGATGCGAATGAGCCTGCAATACCCAGATCAGCGGCGGTGGTCCTGCCGAACTGATCCTGGATAACCAGGTTCCCACCACCTCCCGAATTGTCGGTGATCTTGATGCCGCCGTCCTCAACGGTCGCGGTGATGAGAATGTCCTGCTGAGCATTGATTGCGTTGACGACATCATCAAGAGTCAGCGCTTTGGAAGCGTCGATGGTCGCGGTGTTACCCGCACGATCGGTGATATCGAACTTTCCGCGTGCAACGCCATTGCCACCGTTCAGTTCGGTCAAGCGTGTGGAATTCGAAACAGCCCCTTGGATACCTTCGAAGGTAAAGGAAGTCGCTCCGAAGGAAGACGAATCACGATCGGCAAAGCCCTTGCTAAGGCTCTGCTGCGTCGAGACAAGCCGATCGACAATGAACTTGTACGAACCCGCAGCCGCCCTGTTCTGGGCAGTGGCGGTCAGGACATCGGTATCGGAAGAGGTCGCTGAGGAAGACTCGAAGACATTCGAGGTGGTGAACGACGAGATAGCAGAATTAAAGCCGAGCATCGAGGAGTTGATCGCGATCATTGCGGTCTGGCGTGCCTGGAGTATGGCCACCTGCTGCTGGGCCAGCTGTCTGGGCCTGGCATCAATAGCAAGCAGCTGTTCGATCAGTGCTCCGGTATCGATGCCCGAGAACAGGCCAACCGATGATGTAATGCCGCTCATAACTGAAGCCTCCGTGGGGACGTGGAGGAGCGAGAGGTATGCCAGCCCGCAGGAACGGACTCAGAATCGGCTAAGCACGAGGGTGTGGTGCACCCGTTGCTTGGAAGTGCCGAGAGAAGGTTGTGATTAGGCGAAAGCTGCGCGAAAACTGATCGTACGAACACGCGCAAAGTTTGCTTTCTGTCCGCATCGCAGACGGCATCGTTGGCATCAAGCAAACACAGGTGCACAAGTCCACCATGACCGATAACCTGAACTCCACATGGGTGATCCAACGAAGCGACCGATGAGCCACACCAGCACGTCAACCAAGCCGGTGCTCGACGCCGGAGCAACCGTGCCGGGGCCCGAGTTCTCGATCGATGCCCGAGGCGAGATTGCACAGCGAAGACTCGCGCGAACCGAATGGGTCTTGACCATCGGAAACGGTGGATTCGCCATGGGCACGGCGATCGGAACACCCCGCCGGCGTTTCCATGGGCTCTTCGTCCCCGCCCTGAAACCGCCTGTCAGCCGGATCACAGCCTTGCAACAAATGCACGAAACCATCGTGCTGCGCCCAGGAACGGATCTGGAAGAAAAGATCGAACTCGGGTCTTATGAGCTGGTCGGGCAGCCCGCCGAGGAGCCGACCTCGCCCCACCTGATCCGCTTCGAAAAGGACCGCACCGCGGTGCGTTGGGTCTACGAAGTCCGAGAAGTCGAGATCATCAAAGAGCTACGGATGGGCTTCCGCAGTTCGGAGTGTGCGGTGCGGTACGCCATCCGTGCGAACGCACCCTGCCAGCTGCGCGTGCGACCGCTGGTGAGCTTGCGAGCTTTCGATCAACTCCATGGTGCCGGGAAGGTTCAGCGCTTTCAGGTGGACTCTGATGAGCGTCTCTGCACCGTGCGCGCCCCGACGGGAGGTGAAGACCCGAACTCAACACAGCCCAAGTACGCGTTGAACCTGATGTCGGACTCGGGCTCATTCCAAGAATCGATCGAGTTGCTCCGAGGCGTCCGCTACGAGTTCGAGACCGAGCGTGGGGAAGAGCAAGGAGTCAGCGACTGGGAAGATCTGTTTGTGCCGGGTCGGTTCGTGTTCTCTTTCGAAGGAGGACCCGCGCGCGAAGAAGTAATGATCGCCCACTCGATCGGGAACATCAAGCCCAACACCGGCCTATTCGAAGAACGGACCGCGCAGACCTACCTCGAAGCCACAATCCGCAGGGCGACCGAGGCCACACCCGGGCTTGGCGGATGCGCCGGCTTGATCATCGCGGCCGACTCGTTCCTTGTCGAACGCGAACACCGCGGAGAGACGTTCATGACCGTCATCGCGGGATATCCGTGGTTCGCGGACTGGGGGCGTGACGCGATGATCTCGCTCCCCGGGCTCATGCTGTCGACGGGCAGGCTGGCTGAGGCGCGGCATTGCTTGCAAACCTTCGCACGCCATCTCTCGCGAGGGATGATACCCAACAACTTTGATGAGTCGGCCGGACCTCCCGGATACAACACAGTCGACGCCGCGCTCTGGTTCTTGCATTCTGCTTGCCGATACCTCGAAATCAGCGGTGATCAGAAGTGGTTCGATGACAAACTCAGCTCAGGCGTAGCGTGACCATCTATTACACTCAATACACTCATCATGAGTGGCGGCGCTACCATAGAGGCACATTAGGCACTGCCTAGCCACTTTTAA
>JBCDAP010000381.1:0-2863 GCA_039185335.1 Planctomycetota bacterium
AACCGCCTTGAGGATCGCTCAGTGCGGTTTCGGCCAGCGTAAGCCGAGTCGGTAAATATAGCGAACCGATCGCTCAAGGCAAGTCAACATCTTCTCACGACCCTCGCCAAGACTCTTTGCCTCTCAAGAATCCCTGAGATTCAGCCCAAGAACCCGCATGTTCCCACCTTCTGAGGAACCGGACATGTGAATTCCCCGAAGCCCAAGCTGGCTCTGAGCCGAAGAACGGGCAGACTTCAAGCTGATACTCGGGGTAACGCATGACCGCCTTCCAAGAACTCGACGTCCTCTTTCTCCAGGCCCGAGAACTCGAAGCAGTCGCCGCCCACGAAAGGTTCTGTTTGTCAGACCTCTGCGATCTCCGCGAGGAACAGGTCGACGCCGTGAATTTTCCGCTCGAAGGCTACGTGGAGTGGGGACGCGTTGAGCAAGCAGACGCGGTCATTGTGGGCGGCTCAGGCGTGTACTCCGCGACCGATCACCATGACTGGATCGAACGGATGCTTGATACGGTCCGCCGAGTCATCGAAACAGGCAAACCCATGTTCGCCGTCTGCTTCGGACAGCATCTGATCGCCCGCGCCCTCGGGGGCGAGGTGGTCACGGATCCGAAACACCGTGAAATCGGAGCCCGCGAGATCTATCTCACGCCTGCCGGAAACGACGACCCGATCTTCGGACGCTGCCCGAGCCACTTCCCGGCCCTCCTCGCGCACAACGATCACGTGCGGACGCTGCCCGATGGATGCGTCGAACTCGCAAAGAACGAGACCTGCCCGAATCAGGCGTTCCGTGTCAAGGACAAGCCGGTCTATGCAACCTTGTTCCATGCGGAACTGACCCCACGCACACTGCTCGACCGCCTGCAGCGATACCGTGGGCTCTATTGCCCTGATCAGGAGGAATTCGAGGAAGCTGTTGCTTCGCTGCGTCCCACGCCGGATGCCGAGAGCATCCTGAAGCGATTCCTCACCCAGTGCGTGGCTCAACCCGCGTAGCGTTCACTCCGGTCGAGTGTACACCGGCGTGTAGTCAAACCGCTGCCCACCCACAGACGCCTCGAGCATCAGCCCTGATGGATCGATCGTGAACACAGCGACACCGTCACGGAACGAGTTGTTTGCGACCGTCCCGTTATCGATAACCACCGCCGAGAGTCCTGCAGCGAGCTCGAGATTTCCACGCTTAAAATCCCGCAGCACGTCTTCGTGCTCAAAGAACAGGAGTTCGGAAAACGTCTGCCCGCCCAGCTGCGCCCCGATTGTCGCTTGCTTCAGATCGGCGTACCCGACAAGGGTATCCCCTTCATAAACAACACCCTCGCCTCTTGAGAAACCGATGCCCGCCCCGCCGCGTGTCACCTCAGGGAAGACCGCATACGCCACCGCGCGTTCGAAGAACGGACGGAGGTTCGCCTCCCGCTCGAAACGCGAGATGGTCACCTGGGCCTGATCTTGCAGTAACAGCCGCTCGCCTTCAACGACGGTCAAAGGCTTGGGCTTGCTCTGACAACCGCTGCCAAGAACGGCGAGAACGCTCGCTCCAGCAACCAACACACATCCGATCTTCTTCATCGCAATGACCTCCGCATGAACGTTGACCAATGAGTGTATCACTGCAAATCGAGCGCAGAAAAAAGCCCGCGTCCGCGGGCTTCAAAAACCAATGTTTGGATGGGTTTACTTCATCGGCTCGTAATTGAATTCCTGCCCGCCCAACGACAGATCGAGCATGAAGCCTTCCTTGGGCTTCACGAAGACCGCGACGGCTTCTTGGAAATCGCTCGTGGCACCCGAGCCATCTTCGACGATCACCGCCGAGATGTTCGCGGTCAGCTCGAGTTCGTTCGCCTTGAATCGAGCAACCTTTTCTGGAGTCTCGAAGAAAACGATCTGTGCAAACGTCTGGCCACCGATCTGGGCCCCGATGTTGAATTGGGAGAGCGTCGTGGTTCCGGTGATCTCGTCGCCCCCCTCAAAGAGGAGACCGACGCCGTTCGCTCCGCCGATCCCGACACCCGCCTTGCTAACAGCGGGGTACACCGCGTACGCGATCGAGTTGTCGAAAAACTTGGCGAGCGTTCCATCGGTACGGCGATACAGATCGATCACACGCCGGCACTCGGGTTCGAGCGCATCCTGCTCGTACTGGTTGATCGCGTCGGTCTCGGGAGTGGTGTTGCCAGTGGTGGTCCGGTAGTTCGAGCACCCGGTCGCCACGCCCAGAGCGCCCAGGAACAACGCGGCCTTCATCATCTGCGACTTGCTGGTCATATCTCAATGTCCTCTCGAAGGAGTTGGTTCGCGGGCCGCCAAGCGAATTTCAACCCGGGCGACCACAGATCACATCCTCCAAACAATTCCCGCTCGCGTCAACGAACCGCCACCAAAAAAGCCGATTCCGCTGGCAAGAACCTTCGACAAGAAGCTTTTTAGGAAGACGCGAGCTTCTCGAACCGCGTGGTCAGCACACGCTTGATCTTGCCCGCCGCACCGCTCACCGCGTTGAAGATGTCGTCGGCGTGATCTTCTGCCGTCAGCGGGTCGAGCCCCCGAGGTCTCGCCTCAATCAAGCACCGCTTATCGCCCGGCGTATGCTTGCTCACCGACGACTCATCACCCAAGTGAACCTCCACGCGAGTCAGCTTGTCGGCCATGTGCCCGAGGTGAGACTCGATCGCCGACTCGATGTGTGCATCGAGGGCATCAGATTGGTCAAAGTCACGGTAATTGATCTGGATCTGCATCAGAGTGTCCTTCTTGGTGTGATGGATGGGAATGTTCTCTATGGATTTTCCGGGGAACAGGTCTCGCAGAAATGATCGTCACCCAGATGCCCCCAGCAAGCAAGGCCAACCCCGCAA
>JBCDAP010000382.1:0-2861 GCA_039185335.1 Planctomycetota bacterium
CGAGCGCGCGAACCCGGTCACAACGTCTTGCAGAAACTGTGCATCGGTTGGTCGCTCATCGATGAGTGGCTCCGCATGATCAGTGCTTTGCATTACGCGTCCTTTGCCAAACGCAATCCGACGCACACCCAGCGTTTGTCAGGATGAAAGAAGTTTCGGTAGCTTACCCGCGCGTGCCCAGGTGGGGTCAAGCAAGAAGAGCCCCGAGCCACCATCTGTCCGTTCATGAATTTCCCGTTGTATTCGCCCAATGCGCCCGGGACCGGCGCATACCCGGGGTACCCGAGATACGCACTCGAGGTCCACTGCCAGACGTTTCCTTGCATCTGAGCCGTGCCTTCTTCGTTTTGGTTCGCCGCACGAGGGTGCAGCACGTTGAGATCGAATTGGCCCGATTGATCACCGGTTTCGCAAGCCGCGTGCTCCCACTCGAACTCGGTCGGCAACCTGCATCCCGCCCATCTCGCATACGCGTCAGCTTCAAAGAACGACACATGCGAAACAGGCTCGGCACCTGCAAGAGCGCGATCGCCGCCCAGTGTGTATTCAGAATAGTCTTCGATCGAAGTTGGGGCTTTCGTTCGAGGGCACCAATACATCGGGTGCTCGATGCCGTTGGTGTTGACCCATGTCCATCCAGCGTCGAGCCAGAACTCAGAACGCCGGTATCCGTCGTCGGCAACGAACTCTGCGTACTCCGCGTTGGTCACGCAGCGATTGGCAATCTCGAACGGATGGATCAACGCTTCATGAGCAGGTGTCTCGTTGTCGAAGCAGAAACCATCAGCGGGGTTCGTGCCGATCGGAAGGATTCCCCCATCAAATGAAAGGAATCGCAAGTCACAACTGTGAAGCACTGTGCTCTTTTCGAGTTCGCTGTCGTACGCGACGTTCGGCATCGGGCTGAGCGAAAGCAGGTGCTTCACATCCATGAGGAGCAGCTCTTGGTGCTGCTGCTCGTGATGCAGGCCGATCTCGATCAGCTCTGCCATCGAGGCGTAATCCTCTTGCTTGCAGGTGCCGAGCAGTTTGAGCAAGCGCTCATCGACAACATCTCGGTAGGCCAACACTTCGCCCAGCCCGGGGCGTGTGAGCATGCCTCGCTTTGGTCTCGCTTGCCGCTTGCCGACCGCGTTGTAGTACGAGTTGAACAGGTACTCGTAGCGGTCGTCGTACGCCGCGAACCCTTGGTCGAACGCCCTGAGCACAAAGCGCTCGAAGAACCAGGTCGTGTGCGCGAGATGCCATTTCGTGGGCGAGCAGTCTGGCATCGACTGCACCACACAATCCTCGGGGGAGAGCGGCTCGATCAGGCGTGTCGAGAGATTTCGCACAACTCGATAGTGCTCGGTCAGTTCTCGCCGCTCTGGCGGAGTCGGCTTCGTTGGGGGCGTAAAAACGCGAACCATGCCTTGACCCTAACACAGCACTGCCGCGGAAGCAAATATGGATCGAGCGGTCAGAAAAGATTGATTGAAATTATGGCTCTGCCCATGTCGAGACATTCACTTTTTCGCCTGAACCCCAGGCAAACTTTGCTCGCCGATGCCCGCGAGATCCCAAGTGCAGCCAATCTATCTCGTCAGCGATCGTTCGGATCACCGCGAAGTTTTCGAATCCCGGAGCCGATTCGTCTTCGCTGGGCACACCTGACCGGAATTCTTCGGGAAGGTTCGGCGAGGGGGCATCGGCTGCTGATCCAGGGGCCGCAGGGGCAAGGTAGCACCGTCGGCTTGTCAGCTGCGAACTCTCCCAAGCCGCCTTTGCGATCTCGTCCTGAGCGTGGACCTTCGCACGACCATTCAGGCGGATTTGTGTCATTGCCGACGGGTCGTAGAAAAGCCAAGCCACTCGATCATTTGCCTGGATATGCTCGACTTTGGACGAACGCTTGTCGGTGTGGCATCGCAGAACCCTTGACTCTGGGTTTGCTTCCCGGAGAACGACGACGCGAGTGCTCGGCGAAGTGTCCGGTGCCACGGTGCAGAGCGTGGGCAGATGGAACGGCGTGCGCCGATCGCGGACGCCGGCTTCGAGCATCGCCCAGCACGACTCGAGCACGTTCTGCAGTGATTCGGATGTGTCGAGGGTTTCAGACAAGGCCAGCCATTGTAGAGTGCTCACGCCTTGAGCAAGGAGACAGGCATGAGCGCCCGAGAGGTGAACTTTGATTCGATCGTCGGACCGACCCACAACTACGCCGGCTTGTCGCCGGGCAACATCGCTTCTGAAGGACATGCGGGGCTGATCTCACGCCCAAGAGACGCGGCTCTTGAGGGCCTCGCGAAGATGCGCTCGGTGATGGAGATGGGGATCACCCAGGGGGTGCTGCCTCCGCATCATCGTCCAGAACTGTCACTTCTCCGAGCGGCTGGCTTTGCGGGCACCGCAGAAGAACTACTCCGCGCCGCGGGCGAATCCGAGCCCCGTCTTCTTGCTGCCGCATGCTCCGCTTCTCCGATGTGGGCCGCAAACGCCGCGACGGTGGCGCCATCCTCGGATACCACGGACGGACGCTTGCACCTGACCACCGCCAATCTGGTCTCGAACCTGCATCGCTCGATCGAGCACGAGCAAACCACTCGGACGCTCCGAGCGATCTTTGCCGACGAGTCGAAGTTTGCGGTTCATGGGGCATTGCCCAGCGCGCTGGCTGATGAAGGAGCCGCGAATCATTCTCGCCTGGCGCCCACTCATGGTGACACGGGAGTGCACTTCTTTGTTTATGGCCGCAACGAGGCGCAGGGGCCGGCTCCGACGAAGTATCCCGCAAGGCAGACCCTGATGGCTTCGGCAGCGGTTGCTCGCTTGAACGCGCTCGCTCTATCGCGAACGGTCTTCGCCCAGCAGCACCCCGCGGC
>JBCDAP010000383.1:0-2860 GCA_039185335.1 Planctomycetota bacterium
CAAGTCACCGAGTCGCTCCGCGCGGTGATCGAGGGTCTCGCAGAAGACGTCTTGCGAGAACGGTAGGCTTGCAAAAAGCGGGCAGGGCTCGGGAGATACCGAGCCATGCCCGCAGCTGGTGGGAGCGAAACAAAAAGAGAAGAGAGAGGGAGTCGGGTTCGAAAGATTGTTTAACGGATAGCGACTGTCTCGTCCTCGATCTCTTCGACAAGGTCACCTTCATCGATCGTCACGGTCGGAGGAGTTCGCTCGATCGACCGCATGGTCTGCTCGTAATCACGACGCGCCTGCTGCTCTCGGTTCAGCATCGCCGCGGCCTGGGCCTCGTAATCACGAGCTTCACGATCCTGCGTGAGCGAGGTCAACTGAGCTTCCTGCTCGGCACGGATACGGGTCATCCGAGACGCGACTTGATCGAGACTCGCCGACTCGAAACGCTCGAGCTCGTCGATCGTCTTCTGGCGTTCGGCCAACATGTCAATCAACGTCTCATTGCGAGCGATCATCTCGATCTGCCCTTCAAGATTCGCAAGCTGGGTCACGAACTGAGAACGCTCAGTCTCGAGGTCACCAAGGAGCTTGACGAGATGCTCTCGCTGCTCGTTGAGGAGGGAGATGTCGCGTTCCGCAGCCGTGGCCCGATCTTGATAGAGCGAAACGGTGCTGGCGAGCTGTGTCGCCTCGGTGTACGCACGATCGAGATCAATCGAACGCCCATCGTGGCGAACTCGAATGATGATGTCTTGATCGCCTGAGCGACGTTCTTCCGCAGCCGTGAGCAAAGCCTGGAGCTCATCGAGGTCATCAGCCGCAAGCTCAGTCACTCTGTTCGCGATCTCCGCGTCGCGAGAGAGACGATCGATCTGCTCATCGAGCGAAGCAAGCTCGCCACGAACCTTCGAGATCCGTTCGGGATACGCCGACTCGAGCTCACGGAGCTGAGCGCGAAGAGCGACCGGATCTTCGATCGCTCCGTCGATGCGATCGGTCACGAAGTCGTGAGCCTGGCCCGCGAGGAGCATGACACGATCTGGACCTGCCACGATGGCGAGCGTGCCAAGCCCCAGACCCCCGATAACCGCTGTCCGAACAATTGCTTTTCCAAAGGGCATGGCTGCCTCCTAACCAGGGTGGTTGGTCGTTTTGATTCATGCCCGCCATGGCGGGGCACCCCGCCACGCAGTCGGCTCAGAACCTTGTTGGAAGCTCTGCCAGATCGATTTCACCCTTGGTCAAAGAATCCCAAAAAAATCATCCTGCCAAGATCGCCGGGCATGGCCTCGTTGGAGCACTCGGCACGCTTTGCCGGGGCCACTAAGCATCCTTCCCATGGCATTGCTCAGCCATGACGCACCTACAGTGCGTCATAGCACCATCCCCTGATGATCAATCGACAAGACGCCGTTCCGCGGACCACCCCCCAGCTCAGAGCACCAGCATCGGGATCACGCCCGTGTTGTGCAGGTCCGCCAAGCCCCCATCACAAACACAACCCTCCATTGCACAAGACCTTCCAACACCGAACCGTGGGCCAGAGCCTGAACGATCACAAATACTAGAAACAACCTTTGCATCGCTAGGCGGATCGTCTAGTGTTGTGTCTCGGAGGCTGTCGTTCGCGAGCGGCGTGAACGGCCTTGGGTCAGGCTTTTGTTGTGAGAAAAGCGGGTTAACCTGCAGGGCTGTGCGTATGGTCTGCCGCCCAGCGTGGTGTCCCCCAGAGAAAAGAATCGAGAAAATCATGCCATTCCAGAATCTGTCCGTGTGTGCTGCTGCTGTTGTTGCGTTCGCTGGCTCGGCTGTGGCCCAGTCCGACCCGAGCGACTTCGGAACGGTCTACAACATCGGCTTTGTGCCGGCTGGCTCGATCTTCGACGTGCCGGGAGCGGTGAACAGCACACAAACCGGAGACGGCAACGCCATCCCCGAGGATTCGGGCTTTTTGCCGCCGTGGTCCACCAGCGGCGACGTGCTGGGCTAGAACAGCCAACTCAACCTCTTTGACGGCGGCAACGTCCGCCAGTCCTTCTCCGCCGGCTCGGCAGATGGCTCCGGCTCGAACATCGAGATGAACATCTTCGGCGGCTCCCTCCAAGGCCTCTTCAACGCCAACTCCGGAAGCACCGTCAACATCTCGGTGGCTTCGTCAACAGCGACGGCTTCAACGCCAACTCCGGCAGCACCGTCAACATCTCCGGCGATGCGTTCCAACGCAACGGATCGGCGATCAACAACCTTTCAGCCAGCTTCGGTGGCAGTGAATCCACCGATCTGTTCACCGGCGTTCTGGCCGACGGCACTGTGTTCATCTTCGCTGGTGAGAAAGGTGTTCGGTTCGAGGCCGGCACAACCACGCTTCAGACCACCGCGGTCACCCCCTCCGCCAACCCCGGCGTGCTGTCGACCGGCACCCTCTCCAAGGGCCTGCGGGCCGGCGAGACACTAACCGTGACCGGCAGCGGAGCGCTGAGCGATAGCTTCGCTGTCGTCGGTGGCACACTGAACGTCGAGAGCGGCACCTTGGGCTTCCATATGAGTGCCGCTTTCAGCGAGGTCAACATCTCCGGCGGAAACGTCGGCGATCGCTTCAGTGCCTTCTCCGGCAGCACCATCAACATCACCGGTGGCTCCGTCGACAGCGTCTTCATCGCCAGCTCAAGCAGCACGGTCAATATCTCCGGTGGCTCAGTCGGAGTCGGATTCTTGGCGAACTCCGGCAGCATCGTCAACATCTCCGGTGGCTCCATCGGCGACGCATTCAAAGCCGCCTCCGACAGCACGGTCAACCTTGTGGGCACCTCGTTCATCCTCGATGGCCTCGAACTCACCGAGCTCATTGTCGGCGAAGCCTTCACCATCA
>JBCDAP010000384.1:0-2853 GCA_039185335.1 Planctomycetota bacterium
CACCACCAAAAACACCCTGGTCAGAGATTTCTTCCTGAACACCTCGAACCAGGAACAAGCCATTCGAGGTGAACTCTGGCGAATACTTCAACAGTGTGAAGTGCGTCCCGATGCCGATACCAATACCCAGCACACCGAAGATCACGAACAACAACCAGTACGAACGGAGCAGCCGCACCGGATCAACCGAGGCGAACCCTGACCCACTCGAGACACTGCCACCTTGATTGCTCTGCTCAGCTGCCATTCTGACTTACCTCCGGCCTGCCCCTGTGCATTCTCGGGCAACACAGCCTAACGGTCTTCACACCAAACGCAATACGATCACACTATCGGTTGTATCCGAATCTATGTCCTACTCGACGGGTCGCGCCGATCATGAATCCCCCAGTGCTTCGCGCAGGTCTTGCAGGGCCGGCGCATATTCATCGATTTCTGCTTCAGAAATCCGCGGTGCCAGGCTCTCAGCCTGGCGTAAGCTCAGCCTCGCGCTAGAAAGATCCCCGAGCACCGCCTGGGCCTGCCCTCTGTGCAACAGGGCAATGTACTGCTGCCCTGGCCTGCCGGCGAGACGATACGCCTGATCGAGCGCTTGGAGTGCTTCTTCAGGACGATCGAGATCAAGGAGAACCTTGCCATAAGTATCCTGCACGCTCGAATCATCCGATTGCAATTTGACCGCTCTTTCAGCGTACGGCAAAGCCTCCTCAGGCTTCCCTAAGTAAACAGCAAGAATGTACGCCACGTTGTTGTTGATCTCAGAATCCGAACGAGACTGCTCCAGAACCTTCAAGCCCGCATCAACCGAGTCTTGGTATGAGCCTGCTAGGTAGTGCACGGAATGCTCGAGGCGGTGGAAAGCCACCCTCTCGAGTGGATGATCCATGGCTTGATCTGCCAAGCCAGCCATCGCCTCGAGCACATCAGAAGCCGTGAGCTCGTTGGCCGCAAGCTTCTCCTGAAGAACGGAAAGCCTGATCAAAACCGGCTGCTCATCCTCAGTCATCAGCTCTTCGATAATCGCTATCAACCGCTGAGGAGCATCTCCGAACTGAAGCCTGAGATCATTGAACCAGGTCTGCTCAAGGAATGGGGTCCCCTCAACCTCTTCAAATGATTCTTGAATCAACTCAGTTGCTTGCTGAAACTCTTCAAGTTGGATGTGACCTCTCGCTCGCAGCAACTTGAATCGATGGGTCTGGGGACGGTACTCCTCGACTCGCTGAAGCATACGACGGATCTCGGCACGACTGAAACGATCGCCCGCGAGCAGCCCCGTGTTCAGATAATTCGCAGCATTGAATTCGCTCTCTTCGCGTTCATACAAGCGCTTGTACCAACGCGCCGCTTCTGCATAACGCTCGGCTGAGAAATTCAGATTCCCCACCATCTCTATCCAACGAATGTTTTCAGGATCCGCCTCCGACAACGCTACAGCCTCCGCTATCGCGCTATCCTGATATCCAGGCTGTGAGTTCAAAACCTGAATCAACAGCTGCCTCAAGGGCACGTTCGCTTGGTCGACAGATAACGCCGTCTGAATCTTGGTCACCAGTTCATTCATGCGATCAAGTTCGATAAACGAATCGGCATATCGCGACCATGTCTCGATCGAGGCGCTGTTCAACTCCAGCGCTCGCTCAAGATCCGCGATACGGTCTTCCACTCTGCTTCCGAGCTCGCCGAACAACTCCGCCCGCATCAAAAAAACCCTGGGGTTCGAATCATTCAATAGGACCGCTTGGTTCATCAGATCGATCGCGGTGTTCACATCTCCACGGCGACGGTCGAGTTCCGCACGCAGCATAAACACGACCTGATCTTCCGGCAGCTGCTGCGACAAACCGGACAAAACAGCCCCAGCCTTGTCGAACTCTTCCGCATAAACAAGAAGCTCGGCGTACCGTTTCGTCAGCGGAAGCTCTGCGGAAGCGTCGAGCCCCGCATCGACAAGCGAACCGAACGACTCCGCAGCCTCTGAGTAACTCGCGATCGCTTCTGCACGCCGAGCCTCTGCCTGTTCAATCTCGCCGTACTCCTCAATCTCGTCAGCTTTGTTAAGCAAAGCCGCTCCCAGTCGAGACTGAAAATTCCCCAACGCGACATCGATCTCTCGACCTTCCTCAGTCTGATAAGGATGACCCTCGCGAAGTGTTCTGACGACCGACTCTACATCCCCTAAAGACGAATAAACGTTGGCCAGAACCTGGTACATCTGATGGGTTCTGTCAGCCTCAGGGGTATCAGTGATTGCTGCTTCCAGCTCCTCAACAGCTGCTTCTGTGTCCCCCTGAGCAATCTTGAGCTGGGCACGCAGACGGATGAGATCGAACTGGCCGATCAATCCTCCTGCGCCCGCTTCATCGATCAGTTCCGCGGCGTCCTCGAACCGACCGCCACCGGCCAGGTTCGTCACCACCGCCTCCAAATTCGGCAGATAGAACGGGCTGCCTACCGGAAGACGCTCGAGGAACTCCAAGCGACGGGTTAACGCGAGCTCACGATCCCCGTAGTTCTCCTCGTACCTCAGATAAGAAAGGTAAGCAGAGATCGGAGCATTCCGCATCACGCGTTCTTCGGGCCTCAATATTTCCAGCGCCTCGCGACCGCGACCAGAACTCTCCAGCGCCCGAGCAAACGCCATCGCGGTTTGCAGGTTCAGCGGCTCACCCTGGAATGCACGCCCAAACGACTCGACCGAATCCGCAACAAGACCCGCTTCCAGCTGCGAAGCACCAAGCAAACGCCACGCTTCCGAAAGCTCCGGAAGCTCTCGCGTCGCCTCGCTCAACAAGCGGATCGACTCCGGCATATCCCCTTCCACCATCGAGATCCGAGCCGCGTACATCCGCC
>JBCDAP010000385.1:0-2837 GCA_039185335.1 Planctomycetota bacterium
CGGGCGATCGGTTCGTGTTCTCGGGTCGGGTCGTGGAGTTGTTGCGGGTGCGTGATAACGAGGCGATCGTTCAGCGAGCAAAAACGAAACGGGGAATCGTGCCGCGATGGGGTGGCGGGAGAACGCCTCTCTCGACACTGCTCGCAGAAACCGTACGCGAGAAGCTCCGAACGAATGATGCGGCGTTAACCGAAGAGATCGAACTCCAAGCGGTGGCCCCGTTGCTCGCGGTGCAACGAGCATGGTCGAGGATCCCGGGCGATGATGAGTTGCTGATCGAACAGCACAAGACGAAAGAAGGGCATCACGTCTTCCTGTTTCCCTTTGAAGGCAGGCTCGTGCACGAAGGGCTCGGCGCCTTGCTGGCGTATCGACTCACACAAGCCACATCGATGACACTCACAGTGACCGCGAACGATTACGGTGTTGAGCTTGCTTCGCAATCGCTACTCGATGCCGAAGGATTGCCCTGGCGAGAACTTCTGACAGCTGAGTCCTTGGTGGATGATCTTCTGCTCTGTCTCAACACCTCGGAGCTCGCTCGTCGAAGATTCCGAGATATTGCACGCGTAGCCGGATTGATCAATCAGGGGTACCCGGGACAGAAGAAGAAGTCGCGGCAGCTTCAGGCATCAAGCGAGCTGTTCTTTGATGTGTTCACCGAGTTTGATCCGGAGAACATGCTGCTCGATCAAGCACGCCGCGAAGTGCTCGAGCAGCAGCTCGAGGTTGAGCGATTGCGGAACGTGTTGGGCCGCCTGGGTGATCAGCGACTCGTGATCGAGAAGCCGGTGCAACTGACACCGATCGGTTTCCCGCTTTGGGCCGAGTCGCTCCGTACGCAGCAGGTATCGAGCGAGAAATGGACGGATCGCATCGCCGGGATGGCGATGCGTCTCGAGAAGGCCGCAGACGAGGTGGTTTGAAGAAAATCCGAACGAAGACCGAATTTGATTTGCGTGAGGATATTCGTTCGGTATGTTGTCGGTATGGAGCGAAGCGGGGCAAGTATCTCGATAGAGCTGTTGGCAGTCGCGATGACGCCAGGTGTTGGCCCGGTTCTTGGCCGTCGATTGCTCGAAAGATTCAGAATCGCTGAGGAGGTGTTGAAAGCTTCTGTGGCCGGTTTGAAGTCCGTCGAGGGGATCGGTCAAGTCAAAGCGGAGCGGATGCGTCAAGCATTTCGGAATGCTCGGGCTCTAGCAGAGGGGGAGTTGGAGCGATGCGATCAAGCGGGTGTCCGTTTGATTGGCACAGAGCATGCGCTGTATCCGGAGTTGCTCACCCAGTTAGATGATGGGCCTCTAGCTCTATGGGTGAAGGGAGATCTTGAGGCTTTGGGCTCGCGATTCACTGTCGCAATCGTCGGTAGCCGTTCGTGCTCGGCGTACGGGATGGAGCAAGCAGAACGATTCTCAACGGCGCTCTCCCAGGCGGGTTTGATCGTCGTCTCCGGTGGCGCAAGGGGAATTGATACCGCGGCACACCGTGCAGCGGTCCGCTTGGGCGAACCAACGTGTGTCGTTATGGGGTGCGGCTTGGGTCACTGCTACCCGCCGGAGAACCGTGAACTCTTCGATCAAGTTCGAGGAGCGGGCGGCGTGATCGTGTCCGAACTCCCACTTGGAAGAGCCCCGGCAGCCGACCAGTTCCCGGCAAGAAATCGGATCATCTCGGGCCTCTCTCTCGGGGTGATCGTGATCGAAGCGCCGTCGGCTTCCGGAGCGCTGATCACCGCTCGCCAAGCCGCAGAGGAACACGGACGCGAGGTGATGGCCGTTCCAGGACGAATCGACTCGAAGGCCTCTCATGGCTCCAATAATCTGATCAAGACAGGCAGCGCCGCGATGGTCGCAAGCCCTGTGGATGTACTGGACCTGCTGGAATCGCCGGCTCGGCATTTCCATTCGGGGACACACCAATCCCGGTATCGAGGGGGGCTAATCAAGGCCGCACCAAGCGAGAAAACTCTTCGAGGATTGACCGAACGCCAAGAGATCATCGTCGGAATGATCGGGGGAGGGAAGGATGTGGACGCGATCTGTGAATCGGCCGTGCTCGGTGCGGAAGAGGTTCAGGCAGACCTGATCCTGCTGGAGTTGCGCGGCATGGTCAAAAAAAATGGACCCGTTTGGGAACTGGTCTCAAGCAAAAACCGGAAATTATCCGAATAGCCACTTGCGTGCGGTTCGTGATCGGGTAGTATTTCCCAAACAGTACTTTTTCTTATGAGAGTCAACATGCGGACAGTTCAAACAGCAATTCAGGACGAAGGGTTGGGACTGTTTCGCAGCGGGAGTCTCGATCAATGAGCATGGCCGCGATTCTCAAATTAGGCCCGGGCGGTTCATATTCGGATGAATACGAACCAGACCCCCGCCGCAACGGGAAGCTCCGGTTGCGCGAACGATGCGAAGAGGCGTCGTGCGAGCTTGAAGCGAAGCCGTTGGGTTCGAGGGATCGGGTTGAACTGAGCAGCGAATCGCTTGCTGTGGGCGCCTGGCTGGGTATTGCGCAGTGGCACGATCAGCTTGCCGCCTGTTCCGAACACGAGACCACGAGCCGGCTGGTTCAGTCTCTTTGCAATGGTTTTTCTTCAGATGAATTGGTTACCTCGGGCCAGCGTCTCGAGGTTTCTCGCCGGTCAAGAGTTCAACGTCGGCGCCTGCTGACAAGGAGTTCCGATGAATCTCACCCCGAAACAACTCAAAATTCTTCAACTTATTCGGGACAGTCGTGTCCGTTGCGGTTATTCCCCGACGATGCAAGAACTCGCCGATTCACTCGGCGTCAGCAAAGTGACCGTCTTCGAACACGTCGAAGCGCTCATCAAGAAG
>JBCDAP010000386.1:0-2834 GCA_039185335.1 Planctomycetota bacterium
CCCCAATCGAAGCCGCGGTTTCAGCAACACGCAGGAAATCCTCGACCGTCGCTACCGAGCCCGTCGGGTTGTTCGGAGACACAATCGCCACCACGCCGGTGTCTTCAGTCATCGCGGCACAGACTTCAGAAGTCGGGAATGCACCCGATGGCCAATCCACGGCCTTGATCCCTGCACCAACCATCGACGCATACCGCTCGATCATTTCAAAGGTCGGGACAGCCAAAACAATCTCTCGCCCAGGCCCCAAATAGGCCCGGCAGATCCGATCGATCGCCTCGTCACCACCGGCTGTCGCCAGCACGCGGTCTGTCGCAATACCAAACTTCTTCGCAATGGCAGATTCGAGCTCGCGGATTTCTGGGTACTTCCGAACCGTGTCCGCTTCGATCGCACGGAACGTGCCAAGCAATTCGTCCGGAAGCACCGTACGCTCGTTCGCATCAAGATCGAGTTCGACAGGAGCGGGGTGCCGATTCACGGAATAAGCGCGCACTCCACGCAACGCTTCGATCGGCTCCGGCACACGTTCATTCTGGATCATCATTTCACTCATGTCAGGGCACAATCTGATTGATAGGACTCACAATCAAATCCGTTCCCCCCGCTTCCTTCAGCTTCGGGATCAGAACCGTGAGATCCTTCCGAAGCACAGCAGACGAGATCGAATACCCCTGATCGTGCGCCAACTCCGCGACCGTTGGCTCTCGCATACATGGCAGCATCTCAAGAACCGCATCGAATTGCTCACGCGGCACATTCAGAGTCAGCATCACTCGCTTGCGAGCCTCAACAACGGATCGAAGTAGCATCACGATCTCTTCGATCCGCTGACGCTTCGCCGGGTTCTCCCATGCCTTCGCGCTCGCATAAACGCGCGTCGACGAAGCCATGACGTCATCAATGATTGCCATTCCGTTCGCGCGAAGTGTCGATCCTGTCGCGGTATTGTCCACGATTGCATCGGCATCTTCGGGAGGAAACACCTCTGTCGCTCCTCTCGATCGCACGATCGAAGCATCCAATCCGTTGGTATCGATGTATTCCTGCGTCAGCCGGGCGTACTCGGTAGCGATTCTGACGTGCCGACCCAAGGGGAGCTTGCCATCGTTTGAGAGGAACGCGACCGGAGCAGCAAGCACCACGCGCACAGGATCAAGCCCTGTATCGAGGAGTTCAACGACTCTGTCCGAGACTTCGAGTTCCTCGATCCAGTCCTTGCCAGCAAAACCGAGGTCGCGCGAACCGGCCGCGAGCATCTCGATAACGTTCTGGGGCTTCAGGATCTTCGTTTCCACATTCGGAAGCGAGACCGTCGGACGGTAACCACGCTCCGAAGAACGCACAGAAACCCCCGCCTCCTTCAAGATCGCCAGCACACCATCATGCATCCGCCCTTTCGGCAAGGCGAGATGCAGCAACGCCAGATCGACGTCGGCTTGCTTGGATTCGTTCGGTGCTGCAGAGGTCACGTTGGTCATCTCGTTCGATCCATCTGAAAGAATCTGGGTGGGCGGTGCGACAGCGAAAACGCTCGTTTTGAGGTGAGGGCGTGCTTGCGGGGGATTTCGAGGTGGCAGTGTGTCTGTACCGCCGCTTCACCCGCAAACGGGATGAACCGAGAGATGATGATGGGCATCGCGGAACAGCATGGACACATGATAGGCTTTGCCCCAAGGATTGGCCATCGAGCCCCCACTCGGCCGATGGGTCCAATCTGAATCGATCCGTCCGCCCGCCGAACGACAGGCATGAGCCATGAACCGACACCGTCCGATCACCGCTTTCTGGATGCTCTTCTTCCTCTTCTTCGCCACGCCGGCTGTGACGCAAGAGGGAACCTCGGACACCATGGTCGAGGAGGAAGCCGAGCGACTCACCACGCCGACCAGCGAGAGCGAAGCTGTCCGCCCCGCGGATGAACCCGGCGATCCGCTCCCTCCCATCGCGACGGGGCTTCCCGGGATCGACCTGCCGACCTATCGCCCGCCCCGCTCGGTGCTTGTCCGCGAGGGGGCGTTCCTGATCGAGAGGCAGGGCTATGTTCATGAGCTCGAAGGCGGCGGGCTGATCTATGTCTTCGACAAAGACGCGAGCGGTAATGCCGAGCCACCCATGATTCTGCTGCCCTCGTTGCGGACTATGGAAATGGCTCGGGTGATCGGATCGCAAGAACGCGCGATTACCTTTGAAGTCAACGGCGAGGTCTTTGTCTACAAAGGACGCAACTATCTTCTTGTCGACTTCTTCCGTGTGATGCGCCTCGACGGCAATCCTGTGATGGATAAAGAGGAAGAAGAGCCACAAGGAGGAGAAGAGAAAGCTGAGGATACCGAGAACGCAGATTTATCCGACCAGAATCTGTTCCCTGAACAGGGCGCTGCAGATGGGCCGAGCGTTGAGGAGCTTCTCGAAGAAATCGAGCGGGCCGACAAAGCCGAAGGAGAGATCTTCCGCCCCATCACGAACCCGAACGCAGAGCAGCGCACCCAGCGGACAGCCCTTCGAGAGGGCGAAGTCATCACCGCTCGCCGAGGTGTCATCGAACGCGGCGAAGGAGCCTCTTGGTCGTTTATCCCTAACAATGACACACCCACAGAAGGTGAAGACGTTGAGGACACACCACTGACACTCCTGCCATGCTTGAACCTTCAGAAGATGGCCCAGATCGCCCAGGTACGAGGCGGCGAAGCCACTTTCCAAGTCTCAGGGATTGCGACGGTCCACGAAGGCAACAATTACCTTCTCCCAACCTCATTCCTGGTAGACGTTGATCGAGGAGGAGATCTCCTTTCAGCCCAATGAGCGATGAGGACTCAAGAGCTGGGTCCGAG
>JBCDAP010000387.1:0-2831 GCA_039185335.1 Planctomycetota bacterium
CGAGAACGCAGGTTCGAGAAACAGAGCGCTAAGAGACCAAGCCGAGCCGAGTTGACAGGATTGAGTTGGGCTTCTCCTTAAACACCGATGGCCCCAGCACTTGCTGGGGCCATCGTGCGTTCGAAAGTCGGGGCGACAGGATTTGAACCTGCGACCTCCACACCCCCAGTATGGCGCGCTACCAAGCTGCGCTACGCCCCGAGCATTGAAAGCTGGGCCACTGGCTGCGAAGCCGGCGGCCCGCCAGTATAGCCGCACCCCTTTCTGTGTCCATCGGGCAAGCCTTAGTAACCACGATTCGGACAACCTCCGCTACGCTTTCTTGATCCGTCACCCTTCCAAGGCCCGAGAATGCCCGATCCGAACGTGCCAGCGCCGAACGAACACCACCTGATCGCCTTCGCCGGCTGCGATTACCTGGGGCTTTCGAAGCACCCCGATGTGATCCAGACGATCCGCGATGCCCTGCCAGAACTCGGCGTAAGTACCGGCGCCTCGCGTACAACAACGGGCAACCACCCCGCCTACGACCTCTTGGAGAGCACAGCCAGCGAGTTCTTTGCCTCCGAAGCGGCCGTGCTGACACTTGATGGCTCGCTTGCCAACTCGGCTGCGCTCGAGGGCATCGCTGCTATGGAAGAGGGATTAGATCGAGTTGTCATCATCGACGAGCTGGCCCACCCATCTCTCACCAACGCCGCCAGAGTCTCAGGGTTTCGGATCGAACGCTATCGGCATCGCGATGCCTTGCATGCTGGAGAACTCGTTGAGCGAACCTCTGCAACAAGCTCCTCCGTCGTCATCGTCACCGATGCGGTCTTCGCTGCCACAGGAGTCCTCGCTCCCCTCCGCACGCTCGCCGAGATTGCCGAACGGCGCAGTGCCTGGCTCGTAATCGACGACTGCCACGGCACTGGCACACGTGGATCGAATGGACGGGGATCACTGTCAGCCGAGTCTTTAGCGATCTCGGATCAAGTGGTGATGACGACGACTCTTGCCAAAGGCGTGGGCGTGGCGGGAGGAATCATCGGCTCCCGCGAAGAACTCGGCACCGCGATCCGCAGTCGAGCCACAGCCTACATCGCAACCACACCGATCCCGCCGGCTCTCGCGGTAGGCAGCACGACTGCGCTCTCTCTCATGGCCCATGATCATGCACGTCATGACCGCCTTTCTCGAAACGTGAAGCGAGCCCATGAGCTGGTTACCGAAGCTGGCTTTCACCCGATCGCTGCGGCCGGGCCGATCATCGCCTTCGCAGCCGACAACCCGGACGCCATCACGGCACACTGCCGAGACCGAGGAGTCCTCGTACCCACCATCGCGTATCCCGGCGGGCCATCGGAAAGATATATCAGGCTGGCGGTCAACTCCGAACACACCGAGGACGACCTGAAACAACTCGCCCAAGCCCTCCGTAGCTGAACGGTCTGGGTACAGTGGTCGTTCTGAAGATACCGAACCATGGACCACTCTCATGTATGACCGTCAGCCATTCCATCAGTTCGTGCCGCACCGCGTCGACCGAGCAATCAAACGGCTCAAGGAACAGATCTACCATGTCGAGGGCGATCCGCTTCGCGTACTCCAGACCAAGGCAACCCGCGAGCACAGACCGGTCAGCGATGCCAAATCACTCACGTTTACCGAAGTGAAGAAGACGCCGCGTGCCTGGGGAAATCTATTCGATCAGTGCTTCTGGACCATCGATCTTCGTGGACGCGAAACCAAGGGTCGGTTCCTGAAGTGGGATGATCTCGGGGAAGCGACCGTCTTTCTCGATGAGATGCCGATCTTTGGATTCGATCCGGGTCACCACGTCCAGAAACTCCCGAACATCAAAGGCGGGATTAATGAGTTGCTGGTGGAATCGATCTGCTGCCGATCGGGCGTTTGGGTGCCCGGTGAGAATCGACACATGACAGCCGAGGGGTCAATCTTTCATTCCGCAACCCTACTCACGCGCGACGAGAAGGCGTTCGCCCTGATGCACGACTTGGATACTCTCCTACAAACCGTGCTGCTGATGATTCGGCGTGATCGCAACGGAGAGTTCGACATGTTCGGCGGGAGCTATCGCGAACACTTCGACTCACTTACCCCGCTCGCCAGACGGATGCTTGTCTTACTAAGCGACATCGTGGCGGCGTATGAGAAAGACGGAATCGCCGCTGCCTGCAAGGTATCTGCCAGAGCTTACAAAGAGCTCCACGGACGTGGCGAACCCGACGCAGAGATCATCCTCACTGGGCATGCACATATCGACTTGGTCTGGCTCTGGCCAGAAACAACCGCCGACTTCAAAGCGGTGCACTCGCTCTCGAACGCTCTCTCGTTGATGGATCGGTACCCCGAGTTTGTCTTCGGTTATTCGCAGCCGGCGTCGTACGACGCGATCGAGAGCCGTGCTCCCAAATTGATGAAAGAGGTCGGCCGGCGAATCAAGAGCGGGCAGTTCGAGCACGCGGGATGCTTGTATGTGGAATCCGACACCCAGCTCCCGTGCGGCGAGAACTTGCTGCGATCTTTCGAGATCGGCCAACTCGAATGCATGCGCCGGTTTGGGGAGCGTTCGAAAGTGCTCTGGCTTCCGGATGTGTTCGGATACTCGAATTGCATTCCGCAGCTCATGAACCAATTCGGTGTGGAGTATTTCTACACCACAAAACAGCACTGGTCGAACTACACGCTTTTCCCCCACTCCTCTTTCGTTTGGGAAGGGCAAGACGGGTCGGAAGCGCTTGCGCACGTCTCGTTCATGCACTACAACCTCGAGGCGACACCCGATCAGATCCGCTTCACTGCGGACCACCACCGCCAGGCGGGTA
>JBCDAP010000388.1:0-2827 GCA_039185335.1 Planctomycetota bacterium
GCCACGATGCGGGGACCAAGCGGATCCTTGGCCAAAGCGGAAAACTCAACGGCGAAGACTTCGTGCGCATCATCCTGCAGCAACGAGCGTGCGCGGACTTCGTTGCGATGAAGCTCTACACATTCTTTGTCGGTCCGATCCCGGATGACCCGCGCGATCAACGCACAAAGGCCGCGAAGCGCGTCGTGAACTCGATGGCGTCAACGCTCCGCAAATCGAACTACGACCTCAAGCCCGCGCTGAAACAACTGTTCTTGTCGAAGCACTTCTACGAGCCGGCGATCATGACGCAGCAGATCAAGAGCCCCGCAGAGCTTGTCGTTACAACGGTACGTTCGTTGCGCACACCAGTGCGTGATCTGGCTGTGCTGATCGAGGCGATGGACCTGATGGGACAGAACCTGTTCTTCCCGCCCAACGTTGCGGGGTGGGCGGGAAACCGCACGTGGATCAACACATCGACACTGTTCATTCGCCAGAACATCATGGCGTACATGCTGACCGGCACACTCCCTCGCGGCTTCGACCCAACTACAGCGATGGATGCGTACGACCCGACACCGATGCTCGAAGACCTCGCCGCCGCGGAGATCGATCCTTTGTCCGATCCCGAGCGCGCACTCCCCTACCTGCTCCGATTCATGCTGGGTGGCGAGCCCCGTGATCGCCACCTCACTGTTCTGAACGACTTCGTGAGCGAGTCGGGCGGCAAGCTCGATGCGCGTACTGTTACGGGCTGCATGGCCGTGATCACCGCGATGCCCGAGTACCAGCTCACCTGAATCTCTCCCTCTCTGCTCACGCGAACCGCACGTCTCACCCGGAACGGATCCCGATATGAACCACGAGAACGAGACTTACACACGCCGACGTTTCCTTTCGAACGGCCTCCTCTTCGCCTCGGCCGCGGTGACCGTGCCGACGTTCATCAACCGCTCGGCTGCCTCGGTCTTCGCGCAAACGTCGAGCTCTGTCTCGTCGATCGCGGGCGTGCCGCAGGATCATGTGCTCGTCGTCATCCAGCTCTCCGGTGGTAACGACGGTCTGAACACCGTCATCCCGTACCGCGATGACAGCTACTACAGCGCCCGCCGAGGCATCGGCATCCCGCAGAACGAGGCGCTCACCATCGAGAGCGGCGTCGATGTCGCGCTCCACCCCGCTCTCCAGTCCATGAAGGACATGTACGACGAGGGACTCATCTCGATCGTGCAGGGCGTTGGCTATCCAAACCCGAACCGCTCTCACTTCATGTCCATGGACATCTGGCACACAGCAGACACCACCGGCACAGGCGACGGCTGGCTCGGACGGTACTTCGACAACGAATGCGCCGGCTCGCCCGACGGTTGTTCGGGAACCGCATCGATCGCGATCGGACGGACAGCGCCCCTCGCGATGCAAGGACGCACACAGCAGCCCATCGCGTTCGAGAACGAGGATCTGTTCCGTTGGATCGGCGATGATATCTCCGATCCGGCAGAGCACGCGTACGACGAACTGATGAACCCGAATCAACACATCCCGTACGAACCCGGCTCGAACGCAGACTTCTTAACCAGAACAACGCTGGATGCGCAGGTTGCTTCGGACAAGATCCGTCGTGCGGTATCGATGCAGCCTCTGGTGCAGTACCCGGGCAACAGTCTCGCCCAACAGCTGCAGAAGGTTGGCGCGATGATCCGAGCCGGCCTCGACACGCGCGTCTACTACGTCACGCTGGGCGGGTTTGACACGCACGCTGGTCAGGGCGGGCCGCAGGGGCGGCACGCGAACCTGCTCCGCCAGGTCGCTGATTCGCTCCGCGCGTTCTACAACGATCTCAAACAGCAAGGCAACGACGGACGCGTGCTGACTGTGACATTCTCTGAGTTCGGACGACGCGTCGCGCAGAACGGTTCGGGCGGCACAGACCATGGCACGGCCGCTCCGCTCTTCCTCGCCGGCCCTATGGTCCGTCAGGGCGTGTTGGGCAAGCACCCTTCTCTGTCTGATCTGGATCAGGGTGATCTGAAGCACACGGTGGACTTCCGTTCGGTTTACGCAGCCGTGCTTGAGGACTGGCTGGGTGTGCAGCGGTCACGCGATGTGCTGGGCAATACGTATCGCAAGGCGAAAGTGATTCAACCGGTATAAGCAAAGCATCAACGAACCGCGACCGTAAGACAGGGGATGCAAAAAATTCGCGGCACACAGCTTGATCACGTCACACAAGCGCATTGGTGGCTCCGCGCATCATTGGACCGCTCCCTCACGGTCGCGGCTCGTTCTTTGGTCAGACCGAACTCTGCGACAGATACGTCTTTGAGAACCAGTCGGCATTCCAGACATACCGTTCGCGCGCGACGCGAGCGCCGATGCGTCCCATGCGTACACGAGCTTCGCTATCGGTGGCCAGTTTGGCCATGGCTTGGGTGAGATCGGCAACGGGAGCGCTGTCGGAAACGACCACACCGCCACCATCAGCCACTTTTTCTTGAAGCACGTCAAGATCGCTCGCGATGATCGGCAACCCCGTCAGCATGCCCTGCACCATCGTTTGGCAGAACGTCTCCTGCTTTGTGTTGGAGAGCTGGAGCATGATGTCCATGTCGGCGAGAAACGGACCCACGGCGTCGGCATCGATCCACCGGTGCGGGACAACGCCCGACGCTCGCCATGCCTCTGGGTCAGAAACAGCGACAAGGTGAAGCTCGGCGGTTTGCTTGATCTCATCAGGGAGCGCAAGGAAAGCCTCGACACCCCGACGTGCGGCCTTCCAAGGCTCGTCGAGCTTGCCCAGCATGATGAATCTGATGGGTGCTCCGGCGCTCGGCGTGCGGGCGGC
>JBCDAP010000389.1:0-2827 GCA_039185335.1 Planctomycetota bacterium
CAGTTCCGCGATTCCGGGCGGTTCCCAGCCGCCATCCGTGAGGATGAGCGCACCGAACTCTCCGCATTCATTTGTCCAGGCGACTTTGGAAGCCTCGCGAGAGCAACCCCGTTCGACGATCAGATATCTGATTCCGAAGGCGCTATCGAACTCGCCCCTCGCGATCTCGACCGGACGGGTTACGAGGATGTTGGGACGTCATACATGACGAACCGCCTACACGTCATCGAACTCGCTCGCCAACGGGGGGCCAGGATGCAGGACGTCTCTATCTGGGTTGAAGCCGCCCGCAAGGTGCAACATGACACCTTCGCTAACCCCTCACGCTTCACTTGGCTGCACGACCAGACCATGTGGGTCGTGCCGTACTTTGGTGGCGGCGGGGTCATGGGTAACTTCGGTGAAGTGGACAAGGGCACAGCTGCCTTCGTTGACGGCTCCGCTCGCTACGTTTCTCTCCAAAGTCGAAGCCTTGATCCCAATACAGGAATCAACACCGCGCTCAGAACACCCGACTACGACATGGTATTCAATAGGGATTGAATGCCAAGGCTTGCGCATTTCCAAACGAGAGCAAAATCAGGACGGATGTGTTGTCATGAACTGGGAATTGAAACCGCCTCCGAAGTACTCAGACGTCGTTTCATACCCCGGTTATAGTCCCGTGATGGATCTGCCAAGCGACCATGCCAAAGGTGAATCAGAGGGTGGCGAGCACGCCGAGTCAATTCTGCGCGATCTCTCTTCAGCTATCACTTCGGTGCTCACTTCCGTTCCGGGCAAGCCCTCTCGGCCCGTCGAAGTCATGCGTGTTCTTGACATTAATCGCAAGTCTTCTTGGCAAATCTCGACCGTCGCCAATGCCAAGGACCCAGGGAAAATCGCATCAGCCGTACCAGGCCGCCATGGATTTAGCATCTTCCTAGAACAAGCTCGCAAGCAGGGCGTCGCCAACCGTAAACTCGAGCACGGCCTCGCCGCGTTCGATCGCTTCGAGGAACTCGTGCAGCAAGCGGGTGGGTCACGATCCGATTTTGAGCAAGCACTCCAGATCGCGCTCAGCAACGACGTCTCGCTCACGCATCGTAAGTCCGCAAAGGAGAGCCAGACACACATCCTCAGCGTAGAAGCATCGATCCAACACGCAACTTCGATCTTGAACCCCAACGCCGATGATCCAGATCGACTCGACATCGCGATGGTCGGAGGCTTTACAGGCTTTAGATTTAAACGCAACGACATCAACTGGCGTCTCGGCAACATCGGAGCATACATCAAGTACGACATGGATCAGCCCAACCGACCAACGGGGCTGACTCAAATGCGTTCGATCTTTCCTCCATCAGCTCGAGATTCCGAGGGTTCCCCGCTTCCTATCGTTGATCCCTTCTCATCTGTCCCCCTACCTACATTCACGACAAAGCGTACTGATCGCGTCACTGCCATCTTCCTCCAGGCGTCTCCGAAAGCTCAGCTTGAGCGTGAGATCGACTGCTATCTCGCTACGCTCGCCCCCGCAGCAAGCCTGACCTACGGGAATCTCAACCTCGACTCCACCTCGTACACACAGCACTCTTTTTCAAACTGGCTTTGCACACCAGTAGATTACTACTGCTTCGATCTGGTGGTACCACAAGGCCTGTGGAAACAACTTGACCCTCGCCACGAAGCCGTTCACCTCTACAACACCGGATTCTGGGATCCAATCCATGGCATCGAGCACTTTGACCGACCTCATCTCCGTCTCGAACTTGACGCCCAGATCAATCCAGCGGGTCCGCTCAGCAACCTGGATTGCCCACCAGGAGCCCCCAAGTACAAAGAACTCCTCGGCGCCACCTTCGACAAGCTGGGCTGGAACCAAGAGCAATTCGAAGTCTACCGCATGCTGATCAGATACCCCCCGATCCCGATCGTCTCACGCGTCATGTTTGATCGCGTGTTCGTGTCTTAATCGAATGCGGAGCGGGTATCCCGTCAGCGTCAAAAGCTATACAAGAAAGGAGTCTGCTCGTGGACGATGGTTCTCAGAATCCGAGTGCTCGAACGCCGGCGCTCTGGGGCACGCGCCCGCTGTTCATCTGGCATCACAACGAGACTCACTTAAAACTGAATACAGCACTTCCAAAGCGAACGGTCGCCGCTGGCATCGTGAAGATTGGCACGCTTGGCCTGCTGGCTGATGGCGATCAGGGCTTACTCCTGCGACGTACGCTATTTTTTAGTTCTGATTCCGACAAGCAGGATGCGTAAGCATGGCCGCCCCCACGATTGTTGTTATTGGGTGGGATGCCGCTGACTGGAACATTATGCGACCCCTGATCGACCAGGGAATGATGCCCTCACTCAAGTCACTCATTGACCGCGGAGTATCTGGAAACCTGACTTCACTTACTCCCATGCTCTCCCCGTTGCTGTGGAACTCGATCGCTACCGGCCACTACGGCGATCGCCACGGCATCCTCGGTTTCGTGGAACCACGCGCCGACGGCTCCGGGCTCAAGGCAGTATCAAGCACCAGCAGAAAGTGCAAAGCAATTTGGAACATGCTCGATGAGCATGGCATGCGATCTAACATCATTAACTGGTTCGCGTCTCACCCCGCCGAGCAGATCAACGGCGTCTTCGTCTCTAATCTACTCCACCCTGCTGAACAATTGACCTCTGCTTACGCGCCAATCCCGCATGCATCGGTCTACCCACAAGAACTTGCACCCATCCTCGGAAAAATGCGCGTCTCCATCGATGAGATTCTTCCAACCGATCTTCAACCCTTCCTGCCCAAGACAAAAGAACTCGACGCAACGAAGCATCCGCTCATCCACAC
>JBCDAP010000390.1:0-2805 GCA_039185335.1 Planctomycetota bacterium
CCAACATGCTTTACTTCGGGGCAACTGTTTGGGGTGATCATGACATGTTTCATTCCTCCGACGAGGTTGCGGGCGGCGTGATGGCAAGATCGAAGGCCATCTCTGGTGGTCCCATCTACCTCTCGGACGAGCCTGAACGGTTTGTCCCTGAGGCAATTCGGCCGCTCGTTTTGAGCGATGGCCGAATTCTGCGACCTCTTGAGCCTGCTCTTCCAGTTCCGGAGAGTGTGTTTACGAACCCGTACACAGAGGGGCAGGCGTTTACTGTTGCTGCACCAATAGCCAACGGAGCTGCAGCTGTGTGCGCGTACAACTTGACCGAGCCCGGCGTACCTATCGATGTGAGACTTGATCACAAGCACTACGCTTATGCGCGATCACTTCTGCAGCCTTCTCACTTTGATGTGATGCTCGATAATCATGAAGGGCTAGTATTCATTGATGTTCGCTCGGGAAGCGTCGAGCTGCTAGGTTCATCCGGCATCGAACGTATAGTCGAGCCGCTTAATGATCTGTTCGCCCTCATCGTCCCGATCCGGCATGGGTGGGGGGTTCTTGGATGTTTCGAGAAGTACCTTTGTACGGCAGTGTGTTCCGTTCTGATGCGAACTCGTGATGAGATCGTGATCCGAACAGAAGACTCGCTGCCAGTCAGTGTTTGGATTGAGGAAAAAGACATTGCTCCATTCGAAGGAACAATTCGAGAAGAGGAAACGCGCCAAGAGCTGAAGACGTTCGTCCCGAACGAGCGCGGAATTGTCAGGCTCGTTCGGAAATAGTCTGTTTACGTCTTCGAGCTGCTGGCGCGATGAAGTGCGAGGATTCCCAAACCAATAGTGCTGAGCAGTACGCCGAACACAGCTAGCGTGATCCGATCTTCTGTGTGAATGATTGACAGAACGAGCATAACACCACCGATTCCAACAGTCGTCCATGCGCTGAGGATTGCTGGAAGTACGGATGCCTGGACAGCGTCTGTTGATTCTGTCTCCGCAGATGGCAGGCTGTGCGCACGTTCCCAGCCCTTATGGTTGCCCCGCGCGAAGAGTTCGAAAGGAATCAGTACCAGAAGAGGGCCACAGAGTCCGACGACCCAGTCGGTGACAGTGGTGTTCAGATTGGCAAGGTAGATGAGATGCTGGACAAGATTGCCGTTTTCTTCTGCGCTTATTGCGTTTGTTTCTGCGGCTGATTCTGATTGGACCCAGAGCTTCACGAATAACGAGAGACCGACACCGGCGATCGTTGCTGTCCAAGCGGAGAGCAAACCGACGCGTTTGCTGAACAAGCCCCAGATCGTGGGCATTGTCAGCGGGATTGCCAGCGCACTTGTCACCGCGATGATGTATCCGGTGTAGCCACCTTTGGCGCCGGGGATAATGAACGTGCCGGCGAGTGCGACGAGCCCCAAGGCAATCGTGAAGATGCGGCCAACGAGCACGAGGTTCTTTTCTGAAGCCCGAGGGGACAAGATGCGCTGATAAAACTCTTTGGTGAATGCGCCGGCGTACACATTCAGCTGGGTTGTTGCCATAGAGGCAGTTGCGCTAATCATCGCGGCAACCATGAGACCGATCATGCCCGGGGGAAGGACCTCCCGGCAGGCGTTGATGTAGGCCCTCTCGGAGATGGAGTTGATTGCTGCGTTGTCCGCGCTGTCCGGGATTGGTGTGATCAGCCGGTAGGCGATTGCGGGCAGCATCCAGAGGAGGGGGCTTAGCAAGTACATGACACCGAAGAGCCAAGCGCTTTTTTGTGCATCTCGTGAAGAAGGCACGCAAGTGAACCGCTGCACAAACGCCCACTCTCCACCGATCTTAAAGTAGTGAACTATGACCCAGCCCAATAAGAACCACCAGGTAAAGTCTCCTGCGACCGGTGATGCGAGCGTGCGCCCGCTGTCATCGACGACTGTTGCCTTCGCACCTTTGATAAGTCCGAGCAGCCCTCCAACCTCTTCAACATTCAGGATGAGTGGCACGACGACAATGACCGAAACACTGAGCACAATAAATTGCAGCGTATCGGTCACAAGCACAGACCAGAGTCCGCCAGAGAGAGTGACAACCACAACCGCCATGAGCACGAGGATGGATGTCCACATCTCCGACAGTTGTCCCGAGTTGTCTTCGCGCAGGAATGCGAACACAGTTTCTTCCCAGCCGGGCGGAAGAATAATCAACTCAGTGACGACTGCAGAGAGAGCATAGACGGTGCCCCCCAAGGAGAAGACAAGGAGCAGGCCCTGAAGCCAGGTATACAACTGCACAATCGAGCGTCCATATCGAACCTCGAGGAACTCCGCTGCCGATTCGACACCCAGTTTCCGCCAGAGCCCAGCAACCGTCCATCCTACGAAGAGTGCTGCGATGCCATAGCAGAGGGAGATCGACACCGCGACCAGCCCGTATCGATACGCAATGCCGCCCCAGACAACGAATGTGCCCGCGCTAAACATTGTCATGAACCCCGAGAGCCCGCTGACCCACCATGGTGATTGCCCGCCGGCAGCGAACATGTCTGATGAGTTCTTCACGCGTGTGCTGAAGAAAACACCCACACCGATGAGCCCCGCGGCGTACATCAACAGCACGATGTAATCAGTGAGTTGCACGCCGATCATTCCCTAGAGGTGGCTCTCAGGAGAAAACAGGTCAGCCCGAGGTTGAAGTGAAGAGATGGAGCTTGGTATCTCGATGTCTTACTCCGCAGGTCTTTGTAATGCATTCAACCTACCACCAATCGTGACGCAAGGAATTTGTGAACAGAAACACACGCGTCTGGCGTCGCGCCACCTGCGTCAAC
>JBCDAP010000391.1:0-2805 GCA_039185335.1 Planctomycetota bacterium
CTCCTCCGAGGGAGCGATAGAGCCGAACGGCCTGGCGCGATACTTCAGTCTCAGACTGCGCCAACTCCAGGTCGACTTCGAGAGCACGCCTCTCCGCATCGAGCACTTCAAGAAACTGAACGAGTCCACGCTCGTAGATGCGCCGGGTGAGCTGGGCTGCGCTTGATGCGGCCTCTTGAGACTCCACGAGTTGACGACGACGCAGTTCCTCTTCGCCGTAGGTCACAAGTGACCGTTCGACATCCTCCACCGCCAGGAGCACGGACTGTTTGAACCGCGCGTAGGCGGCACCAACTCGCGCATCTGCGGCATCGACCTGTGCCCGTAATGCCCCGCCCCGAAAGACCGGCCATCGGATCGATGGGCCGATGGAGAACGTACCGCTTTCGGCGCTGAACAGGTCTCCGAAGCTCACGCTCTCGAAACCTGCCGCACCGGTGATGAAGAACCGCGGATACAACTCGGCGGTCGCAAGACCGACATCGGCGGTGGCCGCATGCAAGCCACGTTCGGCCTGTCGGACGTCCGGCCTTCGGAGTAGAAGTTCGGAGGGCAGCCCTACCGGTACAAGGTCCCCACGTATGGTCAACGGGGCCGAGTCTTGTAGATCCTCTGTCAACTCGCGAGGCATGCGGCCTGTCAGTACGCCCAGACGGAAGGTTGCCACGTCGATGGCTGCGCGGAGTAAGGGTTCACGCGCGCGCGTCCTACTCAGTTGCGACCGAGCTCGCTCAAAGTCGATCTGTGACGCAATGCCTGTCTTGAACTGGTTCTCAATCAACTCCAGTGTTTGGGACTGCAGTTCTATGTTCTCGCGAAGGACGGATAGCTCGCGTTCCGCGCCCCGCAGGTCGATGTACGCGAGACCGACTTCGGCCATAACCGTGACGAGCACAGCCGAGAGCTGTTCGTAGGTTTCCTCGACACGCGCGCCCGCAGCCTCGTTGTCGCGCCGCACAGATCCAAAGACGTCAATCTCCCAGCTCGCCTCGAGGCCGACGCCAAGTAGATCGGTCTCGACCTCTGCCAGACCAGCGTCGGACAGCGTCCCCAGGTCAATCGCGCCGTTCTCACTTGCGCGCTGCCGGGCGTAACTACCTCTTGAATCGAGTGACGGGAGTTTCCTTGCTCCTGTGATCCGTCGCGCCGCCCGGACTTCCCGAACCGCAGCGACGGCGAACCGTATGTCTTGGTTCTGATGGACCGCATCCTTGATGAGTTGTGTGAGCATCGGATCTTCGAACGTAGTCCACCAATCGTCAGGACTGCTCCGAGGTGGCTGTGGTGCATTGGAATCTCCGAACGCCGTCGGCACCTCCATAGTCGGACGCTGATAATCCGGTCCGACAGCAGCACACGATGCGAGCAACAAGCCGGACAGTGAGATAAGAACGACACTTGGCGTCCGGGTCATGTGGGTACTCCTTCACTGGCCGTCCCGATGAGGGGAGATTTGAGTTGCTGGTGCTTGCCGCTTGTGACCAGGATGTACGCGCCAGGAATGAACAGCAGCGCAACCAGAGACGCTCCAGCGATTCCGCCCGCGAGGACGATGGCGAGTGATGGCCAGAAGTCTCCGCCGACGAATAACAGGAGCGGCATGAAGCCACCGATCGTTGTGGCGGTTGTCGCAAGCACGTGACGGGTGCAGCCCATGACCGCTTCAACAATCGCCTCGCGATCACCTGCGGCAGCTTTGGGGCTGGCGCGAATCGATGCGAGCACCACGATGCTGTCATTGAGGGCAACGCCGATCAGTCCGAGAGTCCCGAGGATAGTATTGAAGCTGATTGGGAAACCGATGATCCACGTCGAGAGAAGCGCGAGTCCAAGTGAGAAAATGGCAACGCCGCCGAGGATGGCGGCATATGTCACGCTTCGGAACGCCAACACGAGCGTAGCGATCATCAGAACGACAAGGATCGGTGCGAACTGTGCCAGCCCACCGGTGGCCTCACCGTCTTGCTCCTCAGCCCCTCCGAGTCCGATGCGGTATCCAGCAGGGAGTTCGAATCTATCAGCCTCGAGCGTCGCGAGCACCTCGCGTGAGACATCGATTGGTAGCGAGCCATTCCTGAGGTACGCCTTGACCGTGTTGGTTCGTTCGCCGTTAAATCTGGAGATGCCGCCTACTTCAGGCTTGAGGACGAACTCACCGAGTGAAGCGGCGCTCAACCAACGATCGAGCCCCGAGTCTGTGAAAACGGTGGAAGTGATGGACTCGAGATTCGCTCGATGCTCGTCCGGGTAGCGAATCCGGACTGGCAGTCGCTCCAGATCTTCGATGATGCTCCCGCCCACAACGCCCTCGATAGATGACTCGAGCTGCGAAGCGAGTTCGGCGAGTTCAAGGCCGCTGATGCGGGCTTCGCTCTCATCGGCCTCGAAGAACAGCTTCGGCTCGCCTCTCGGCATGGTGATCTGGGTGTGTATGACATCGGGATGCTGCTGCAGCGCGACGCGATAGCGGTCTCCGAGCTCTTGGAGCTTCTCAATGCTGGGGCCAAAGATGCGATACTCGATGTCTGCGACCACAGGTGGGCCCTGGGAGAACTGCCGGACGACAATCTGAGCACCTGGGTGCAACCGATCCAGCGTGCGTTGCGCTTCATTGAGAAGTGTCTTGGTGCGGTCGGGCGATGTGGTCGTCACGACCGCATGGGCATAGTGCGAAGACCGATCCTGATTCATCACAAGGTTGTAGTACACGGCCGGGTAGCTGCCGCCCATGAGCCACGACACATGATCAACACCGCCGAGCTCGCGGAGGTCATCCTCGATGTCACGGGCGGCTTGAGTCGTTGC
>JBCDAP010000392.1:0-2795 GCA_039185335.1 Planctomycetota bacterium
CTCGGGTGGAATCACCCGCCCGGCTCCTGCGAATTTCCGCAGCAGAGTGACCGCGGTGACCAAGGACGTGAACGGCGAGAACCTCGTCGCGATCGCTGCCGGCTCTGCCGATGGTCTCCAAGAGAACATGCGTCTCATCGTGGTTCGCGACGGTCGCTTCCTCGCGAACCTCGTCGTCGAGAATGTGAACATCAATGATGCGGTCGGGCGGGCCAACACCCTCGGTCGCGACAACGTGGTGATCCAGCCCGGCGATATGATCCGCTCGGCGAACGGCTGAACCTGCTGATCCAGAATCTTTGAGAATGATCAACCGCGATTGACGCGAGGACAGGACTGAGCGATGGCAAAGCAGATCGGCATGGCAATGCCCGGCTCACGCCGGCGAGTCACCCCCAAGCCCAACGTGTACACAGGCATCGCCTTGATGGCGTGTGTTGCCTTGACAGCGGCAATTGTGATCGTTTGGCAGGCCGGAGCAGCGGTCGGGCCAGGCGATGACATGCTTGCCGCGCTCAAGCTGCACGAAGAGGGCAAAGTCGACCTCAAGTGAGTTCGATTGGCTGGTAGGGCGAGAGGGATGCGCCACATCTTGAGAATTCTGACGGAGAGTGGCCCCAGAGAGCCTCTGGGTCCGATATGTTGTGTTGCGAGACGCTAACAGGTGGGCGCATGGTGCGCCCTGAGTCGTCGGTACCGGCGCAGGAGGCGCAAACAGGGTGTCGTTGCTCGGTCTTGACAATCTGATGTCGTGGTTCAGCGTCGATATGGGTATCGACCTCGGGACGTGCAATACCCTGGTGTGCGTGCGCGGCGAGGGCATCGTGCTCAACGAGCCTTCGGTCGTTGCCGTACGTCGCGGGACCACGGTCGTTCTCAACAACGGGCAGGCGGTCGGTATGGCCGCGAAGGAAATGCTCGGCAAAACGCCCGGATCGGTTACAGCGATCCGTCCCCTGAAAGATGGCGTGATCTCGGACTTCGAGATCACCGAGGCCATGCTGCGGTACTTCATCCGCAAGGTAAGCGGGCGGAACCGCCTGTTCAGTCTCGGGCCACGCGTTGTGATCGCGGTCCCTTCTGGGATTACCGCGGTGGAGAAGCAGGCGGTGAAGCAGTCGGCGGAGCGCGCGGGGGCGCGTCTGGTCTACATCGTGGAAGAGCCGATCGCCGCGGCGATCGGTGCGGGGCTTCCCTTTGCTGAGCCCACAGCGAGCATGATCGTTGATATCGGCGGCGGTACCACCGAAGTGGCCATCATGTCGCTCGCGGACATCGCAACCTGCGAGTCGGTCCGCGTGGCTGGTGATGACATGGACGAAGCGATCATCAACCACATGAAGAAGACGTACAACCTGATGATCGGTGAGCAGACAGCCGAGCGGATCAAGATCCAGATCGGGTCGGCAGCGCCGGTCGGCGAAGAGACGTCGATGGAGGCTCGCGGACGTGACATGGTCAGCGGCTTGCCCAGAAAGACGGTGGTCACAAGCGAAGAGATCCGCGAAGCGTTGCAAGAGCCAACAAGCGCGATTATCGATGCGGCGATCCGCACACTGGAGCGCGTCGAGCCTGAGCTTGCAGCGGATCTGGTTGAGAACGGCATCACGCTGGCCGGCGGCGGCGCGTTGCTGCGAGGTATGGACGTTGTGCTGCAAGGGGCCACGGGCATGGACGTCCGTATTGCGGACGATCCGTTGACATGCGTCGCGGCGGGGACGGCGGTTTTCCTCGAGAATCTCGAGACCTGGAAGGACACAATCGAGAGCAATCTCGACGAGTGATGCGGTGGCCCCGCCTTTCTTTGAGACGGACGGGGCGATTCCCTTTCATCTGGCACGGAGCGCGGCGGGTCGATGAGCAAACGAGGCGGCAACCCGACGGCACCGCAGATCGCGATCTTCGCAATCGCTGTCTTGGTCTCGTTCGCGCCTCTGAAGGTTACAGGGTGGATGTCCTTGTTCCGCGATCCGCTGCTGACGGTGATCGCGCCTGTGTCCGGCCCGGTTTCGATTCTGGCGACTCGCCTTCGCGGGGACGAGGATCGGAACGAGTCCGAATTGGGCGAACTCACCCGCACAGAGCTCGAAGAGCTTTATCTCGAGGAGCAGCGTGGTCGCCTCGAAGCGCTCGGACGGATCATGGCGCTCGAAGCGATCATCCGTGATCTCCAAGGTGGGGTCGAAGGATTCTCCGCATTGCCGATCAGGAGGATGGTGGCACCGGTGATCGGATCGACGCCTCCTGCGAAGATTACGGTTCGGCGTGGGACGGCGGACGGGGTGTACGCCTTGTCAACGGTGGCCGTGGCGAGCGGGACGCACCAGATCGTCGGCGTCGTGAGCGATGTGGAACGCCGCCTGAGCACGGTGCACCTGTTGACCGACAAGCAGATGCCTTGGGGTTTGATCGAAGGGGTCGTTGTTGATGCTGGGGGCGTGACGCGGGAAGCGTTGGAGTCGGCACCTCGCTTGCAGCTCCGCGCTGTTGGCAATGGGACCTTGGTTGCTGAGCAAGTGGTTCAGGAAACGGCCGAGCAGATCTCGGTTGGGCAGCTCGTGCGAGTTCGCGACGGAACGGTGAGCGATGCGGCGCAGATGCTGGTTCTTGGAGAGGTTCGCCAAGTCGAGGAGACAGACGATCCGCAGCACCGTTTGGTGCTGGTTCGCCCGTTAGTCGATGACTTGTCGCGTGTCGGCACCGCGGTGTTGTACATGCCGGTGGTTGATCGAGATGCGGAGGTGGAACCTTGAACTGGATCGCGTTCGTGCTCGGACTCTGGTTGGTCGCGGGGC